>NZ_JBFADP010000047.1:0-71838 GCF_040641415.1 Streptomyces sp. NPDC020875
TCGGATACAGCGGGTAGGGGTTCCCGTACGCTCCGGCCGGTTAACCGGACCGCTCGGTCATGTTTTGAACCGTAGCACAGAACCTGACCGCGCGGCCGGCCGCCGTGGTGACGGGGTGCCCCACCACCCCGCCACAGCGCTCCGGACCGGGGTCAGACCTCCCGGGTCCGGCGCAGTCGCCGGGCGGCGATCCCGGCGAGGGCGAGGGCGACCAGACCGCCGGTCCCGGCCGCGACGGCGGTGGTGCTGTCGTCCCCGCCGCCGGAGCCGCCGCCCGGGCCGGTGCCGGCCGCCCGCTCCGGAGCCGCCGCGGGGGCCGCGTAGCCGCCCGCCGCGCCCTTCTTGGCGTACGGGGAGCCGGGCAGCTTGTCCCCGTAGGCCGCGGTGACCCGGTTCCGGTAGGCGGCGACGGTGGTCCCCTTCGCCCCGACGGCCTTGACGGCGTCCTGGTCGAGCGGCAGGACCCGGCCGCTCCCGGTGACGTACCAGGCGTCCGTCTGGGGCTCGCGGAAGACCGTCCCGCCGGGCAGCTTCGCGGCGCCCGCCCGGGCGTAACGGAACTCGTCGTCGCCGGTGGCGATGTTCACCACCTGCCAGCCGGAGCCGGTCCTGGCCGCCCAGACCGACGCCTTCTGCCCGTCGGACGCGACGGCAGGGGTGGCCAGGAACTGCGTCTCGGCCACCGGGGCGCCCGCCTTGCCCGCCACGAAGGCCGGGGAGAGCACGTAGACGGGCACGGTGGCGCCGTCCGGCCGGGGCTCGGCGGCCGTCCGGGCCACCGCGCCGTCCTGGGAGAAGAACCGGGAGAGCGTGTCGAGGGTGGCCGGGGAGGTGGCGGCGGCCCTGGCCGCCGTCAGATCGCCCGCCGCCGCCGGGGCGGGCGCCGGGACCGGCCCGGCGGCGGAGGCCGTACCGGTGAAGGTGCCGAGTGCTCCGAAGGCCAGGCAGGCGGCGGCGCCCGCGACGAGGGCCGCCCTGCGGTGCCCGGTCCCGGGAACGCTGTCGGCGGTGGGGGCGGGGTGGCCGGTGAGGGGGGTCCGCTGCATCGCGCTCACGCTCCGATCCGGTACAGCGAGTGGGTCCAGGAGAAGGACCCGTTGTTGACGTACCAGGCGTGCGAGGCCCAGTTGTAGCGCGAGCTGGAGGGCCAGGGGTCGGCCCAGTAGACCCAGTTGTTCGCGGTGTCGTAGCCGTAGATCACATGCATATGGCCGCCGCCGCTGGACCACTGGATCCGGGTCTCTATCGGCCGGTTGGAGTTGATCTCGGTCTGGACGGCGGTGTAGCGCAGCCAGTCCCCGATGTACGAGCCGGGGCTGATGCCCGCCCAGCGCAGCCCGGTCTGCACGGTGCCGAGGGTGGCCTGGTTGTTGGGGCACTGGGTGTTCTGCTGCCGGTTGAAGGCGGCGTTGCAGAACTGGTTCTGGGAGTAGTTGCGCCCGTAGTAGGAGGCGATGGTGTTGCCCGCGGCGGCCCAGCACCAGTTCGTCTTCTCCTGGGCCTGCATGGTGATGTTGAGCCGCTTCACGGCGAGGGCGCCGGGATCGGCCGGGGCCGCCGCGGCGGGCGCGGGGGACGGGGGTGCGGCCGGGGCCGCCGTCGCGGCCGACAGCGGAAGGGTGACGACCGCGGCGAGCACGGCCGCCGTGGCGGCGAGCCGTCTCCTTGTGTTGCTCATTCGCGTTCCTCCCGAGGGGAGAGGGTGGGAGTGGAGGAGCGCGTCCGGACGCTGCCCGTCGAGCGTCCAACCTTGTCGGGGGCAGGTCAACACGCTTCAATGCGGGGGACACGGCGCTGTGAACGTGACGGCCGCGGTGTGAACGGCTACCCCTGCCCCACCTGCGCCGCCGTGCCCCGACCCGGGCGGAGGCGGCGGGGGCCGTGAACGTTCACCGGTCGCCGTGCGGCCCCTGCGCGGGCCCCGCCGCCGGCCGGGCCCCTTCGCCGGTACGGTCCACGGACCCGCGCACGGGTGCGGCGGGCAGCGCCCCGCCGCGTCCGCCCGACGCGATACCGCTGGAGGTTCCCATGGGTCACACCGAGGCCGATCTGAAACAGGTACTGCACACCGGCCCGTTCCATCTGGCGCTGCGGGCCGCGCTCTCGGTGCGCGGGCTGCCGCTCCAGCGCGTCCAGCACCATCTCGCCCACCGGGGCATCAAGGTGGGCGTCACCAGCCTCAGCTACTGGCAGCAGGGCGCCCGGCGGCCCCAGCGGCCCGAGTCGCTGCGGGCCGTCCGGGCGCTGGAGGAGGTACTCGATCTGCCGGGCAACTCCCTGACCCGGCTGCTGGGGGTCAGCGAGTCCGCCGAGGTGGAGCGCCCGCCGTCCCGCTCGTACCGGTCCCTGCTGGAGGTGTCGGACACCGTGGAGGCGCTGCTGGCGGATCTGGAGTCCCCGGCGGACGCCGGACTGCACACGGTCGGCCATCACGAGCGGGTCCGGATCGGGGCCGCCCGGGAGTTGCTGGGCCGGGACTCCCGGCATGTGGTGCGGGCCCACCGCGACGGCGTCGACCGCTGTCTGGCGATCCACCACGGCGACCCGGGCTGCGATCCGGCCCGGGTCCGGGTCAGCGCGCTGGAGAACTGCCGTACGGGGCGGGTCCGCCGGCACCGCGAGAGCGCCATCGTGGTCGCCGAATTACTGTTCGACGCCCGGCTGCGGGCCGGTGACACGTACTTCTTCGGCTACGGCTTCGAGGACGGTACGGGCGGTCCCAGCGCCGAGTACGTCCGGGGCTTCACCTACGCGGGCGGCCAGTACGTGCTCCAGGTCCGGTTCGACGAGGGCGCGCTGCCGGTGCGCTGCAGACGGTTCGCCCAGGCCACGACCGGTGCTCCGCGCGGCGGCCGGACGGATCTGACCCTCAGTGGCCGCCACCGTACGGTCCATCTGGTGGAGCAGGGGGTGCGCCCGGGGATCCTGGGCATCGACTGGGACTGGGAGTGACGGCGGCCGTACGGTCCGGGGCCGGGCGGACGGCGGGCGGGCTGGGCGGTACGGCGGCTCAGGCGTCCGGGCCCGCGATCAGCCTGCCGTCCCGGACCGTGACCGGGACCTGCGGCAGCGGTACGGTCGCCGGACCGTTCAGGGCCTGGCCGGTGGTGACGTCGAACCGGCTGCCGTGGCAGGGGCAGTTGCCCTCCACGCCTTCGACCTTGTCGAGGGCGCAGCCCGCGTGGGTGCACTGGGCGCTGAACGCCTTGTACTCCCCCTTCGCCGGACAGCTCACCACCAGCCGCTGCTCGCGGTAGAGCCGGGCGCCGCCGACCGGTACCGCGTCGGCCGCGCCGAGGTCGACGGGCGCGGTGGGCGTGGGGACCTGGGCGCGGCCCAGCTTGGACTCGGTGGAGCAGGCGGCGACCCCCAGACCGGCGGCTCCGGCGAGGGCGGCGCCTTTCAGCACGGTACGGCGGGCGGAGGGGGTGGCGGACATGGAGGCTCCACGGTTCGGGGAGGGCCGGGCGTACGGGGCGGCCGGACCGGGTGGGTCGGGCGTACGGACGGCCGGTCGGGCGCGGTCCCGGGCAGCCCGGGTCCGCCGCCGGTCCGGCCGACGGTGACGGATCCGACGATACCGGCGCGTCCCCGGCGGCCCTCGTCCGGGCTGCCCCGGGGCGCGAACGGGCTCTCCGGGGCGCGGACGGATCATGGAGTACGTTCGGGACCATGATCGTCGTCGCCGGTGAGGCTCTGATCGACCTGGTCCCCGTGTCAGCCCGGGAGGCGGACGGACCGCTTCCGCCGCTGGCGCCGAGACCGGGCGGCGGACCGTACAACACCGCGATCGCCCTGGGGCGGCTGGGCGCTCCGGCCGCGTTCTGCTCCCGGATCTCCTCGGACGGCTTCGGGGACGCGCTGCTGGGCGGGCTCGTCTCGGCGGGGGTGGACACGTCCCTCGTGGTCCGGGGTCCCGAGCCGACGACGCTGGCGGTCGCGTCGGTGGGGGCGGACGGTTCGGCGGGGTACGCGTTCTACGCCCGGGGCACCGCGGACCGGCTGTTCGAACTGCCGCCGCCGCTGCCGGAGGGGACCCGGGCCGTCGCCTTCGGGACCTGCTCCCTCGTCCTGGAGCCGGGCGCTTCGGCCTATGAGGCGCTCCTGCTGCGGGAGGCCGGGCTGGGCCGGTGCGTCCTGCTGGATCCCAATGTGCGGCCGCCGCTGATCCCGGACGCCGACGCCTATCGGAAGCGGTTCCGGTCCTGGCTGCCGTACGTCTCGGTGCTGAAGCTCTCCGAGGAGGACGCGGAGTGGCTGGGCGGGGTGCCGGAGGGGCCGGACGCGGTGGTGCTGACCCGGGGCGCGGGCGGGCTCACGGTCCGTACCCGGAGCGGTACGGAGGTCTCGGTCCCGGCCGTGCCGGTGGCCGTCGCCGACACCATCGGCGCCGGTGACACCGTGAACGCGGCCCTGCTCCACGGGCTGGCCGCCCGGGACGCGCTGTCGGCGGCGGGCCCGGCCGCGCTGGGCGGGGACGGCTGGCGCGAGGTCCTCGGTCTGGCGGCCCGCGCGGCGGCCGTGACCTGTTCCAGGCCGGGCGCGGAGCCTCCGTACGCCGCGGAACTCGGCTGACGGCCCCGCCGCCGGGTTCCCCGCGTACGAGTCCGGGGCCTTCAGGCGGCTCCGGACCGCCTCCGTGGACGCCGAAGGGCCCGTACGAAAGTCCGTACGGGCCCTTCGGCGGCTCACGGCCGCCCGGTCACGACGCCTTGCGGGCGCGGGGCGTCGCCTTCTTCGCGGCGCGCTTCCTGGGCGCCGTCCGGGCCCGGGGCACGGCCGCGTCGCTGACCCGCTCGGGGTCGAGGATGTCCCGCAGGAACTTGCCGGTATGGCTGGCGGGGACGCCCGCGACCTCCTCGGGGGTGCCCTCGGCGACCACCAGACCGCCGCCGCTGCCGCCCTCGGGGCCCATGTCGACGACCCAGTCGGCGGTCTTGATCACATCGAGGTTGTGCTCGATGACGATGACCGTATTGCCCTTGTCGACCAGGCCCGAGAGGACCGTGATCAGCTTGCTGATGTCCTCGAAGTGGAGACCGGTGGTCGGCTCGTCGAGGACGTAGACCGTCCGCCCGGTGGACCGCTTCTGCAGCTCGGAGGCGAGCTTGACGCGCTGGGCCTCGCCGCCGGAGAGCGTCGTCGCGGGCTGGCCGAGCCGGACGTAGCCCAGCCCGACCTCGTTGAGCGTCTTGAGGTGACGGGCGATCGTCGGCACCGCCTCGAAGAAGCCGAGGGCCTCCTCGATCGGCATGTCGAGCACCTCGGCGATCGACTTGCCCTTGTAGTGGACCTCCAGCGTCTCGCGGTTGTACCGCGCGCCGTGGCAGACCTCGCACGGGACGTAGACGTCCGGCAGGAAGTTCATCTCGATCTTGATCGTGCCGTCGCCGGAGCAGTTCTCGCAGCGGCCGCCCTTGACGTTGAAGGAGAACCGGCCGGGCTGATAACCCCGGACCTTCGCCTCCATCGTCTCGGCGAAGAGCCTGCGGACATGGTCGAAGACGCCCGTGTACGTCGCCGGGTTGGAGCGGGGCGTACGGCCGATGGGCGACTGGTCGACATGGACGACCTTGTCCACGAGGTCGTCGCCGTCGACCCGGGTGTGCCGCCCCGGGACCGACTTGGCGCCGTTCAGCTCACGCGCCAGATGGGTGTAGAGGATGTCGTTGACCAGGGTGGACTTACCCGAGCCCGAGACTCCGGTGACGGCGGTGAAGACCCCGAGCGGGAACGAGACGTCGATGTCCCTGAGGTTGTTCTCCCGGGCGCCGCGGACCGTGATCCGCCGGGCCGGGTCGGCCGGGCGGCGCAGATCGGGCGTGGGGATCGCCTTCTTGCCCGCGAGGTACTGGCCGGTCGCCGAGGCGTCGTTGGCCAGCAGCTCGGCCAGCGGGCCCGAGTGGACCACCTTGCCGCCGTGCTCTCCGGCGCCGGGGCCGATGTCGACCACCCAGTCGGCCACCTTGATGGTGTCCTCGTCGTGCTCCACGACGATCAGGGTGTTGCCCATGTCCCGGAGCCGGACCAGGGTCTCGATCAGCCGGTGGTTGTCCCGCTGGTGGAGGCCGATGGAGGGCTCGTCCAGGACGTAGAGCACCCCGACCAGACCCGACCCGATCTGGGTGGCCAGCCGGATCCGCTGGGCCTCGCCGCCGGACAGGGTGCCCGCGGCCCGGTTGAGGGAGAGATAGTCGAGACCGACGTCGACCAGGAACCGCAGCCGCTCGTTGACCTCCTTGAGCACCCGCTCGGCGATCTTCTTGTCACGGGCGGTCAGCTTCAGCCGCCCCAGGAACTCGGCGCACTCACTGATCGACATCCCCGAGACCTCGGCGATGGAGCGCTCCATCACCGTCACCGCCAGGACGACGGGCTTCAGCCGGGTCCCCTCGCAGGTGGGGCAGGGCACCTCGCGCATATAGCCCTCGAAGCGCTCACGGCTGGAGTCGCTCTCCGCCTCCTGGTGCCGCCGCCGGACGAACTGCACGGCGCCTTCGAAGGCGGGCGTGGTGTAGGCGCGTTCGCGCCCGTACCGATTGCGGTAGCGGACCTCGACCTGGGTCTTGTGGCCGTACAGCAGCGCCTTCTTGGCCCGCTGCGGCAGCCCGCCCCACGGCATGTCGGTGGCGAAGCCCAGGGCGTCCGCGAGCCCGCCGATCAGCCGCCCGAAGTACTCCTTGGTGTGCCCGTGGGACCAGGGGTGGATCGCCCCCTCGTCGAGGGACTTGTCCGGGTCCGGGACGATCAGCTCGGCGTCGACCTCCATCCGGGTACCGATACCGGTGCAGTCCGGGCAGGCGCCGAAGGGCGAGTTGAAGGAGAAGGAGCGGGGCTCCAGCTCCTCGAAGGAGAGGTCGTCGTAGGGGCAGTACAGATGCTCCGAGAACATCCGCTCGCGCTCGGGGTCGTCCTCCGGGAGATCGACGAAGTCGAGGACGACCATGCCGCCGGAGAGACCGAGGGCGGTCTCCACCGAGTCCGTCAGCCGCCGCTTGGCGCTGCCCTTCACCGTCAGGCGGTCGACGACCACCTCGATGGTGTGCTTCTCCTGCTTCTTCAGCTTCGGCGGCTCGGCCAGCTGGATCGTGGCCCCGTCGACCCGGGCCCGGCTGTAGCCCTTGGTCTGGAGATCGGCGAAGAGATCGACGAACTCGCCCTTGCGCTCGCGCACCAGCGGCGACAGCACCTGGAACCGGCTGCCCTCGGGCAGCTCCAGCACCCGGTCCACGATCGCCTGCGGCGACTGCCGGGAGATGGGGCGGCGGCACTCGGGACAGTGGGGCTTGCCGATCCGGGCGAAGAGCAGCCGGAGGTAGTCGTAGACCTCGGTGATGGTGCCGACCGTGGAGCGCGGATTGCGCGAGGTCGACTTCTGGTCGATCGAGACCGCCGGGGAGAGGCCCTCGATGAAGTCGACGTCCGGCTTGTCCATCTGCCCCAGGAACTGACGGGCATAGGACGACAGGGACTCCACATAGCGGCGCTGGCCCTCGGCGAAGATCGTGTCGAAGGCGAGCGATGACTTGCCCGACCCCGAGAGCCCCGTGAACACGATGAGCGAGTCACGGGGGAGGTCGAGCGAGACGTTCTTGAGATTGTGCTCGCGAGCGCCACGAACGATGAGACGGTCGGCCACGCCGGGTCCGCACCTTTCTTGAGTGATCTGGTCCTGCACGGCGGCACCGGCCGCCGACCGGACCTTTCCAGCCTACGGGGGCCACCGGGGAGACGGGGCGGTTCACGGGGACTCCCCCGCCGGGCGGGGCCGTCCGGTCCCGCGCCGTACCGATGCCCGACAACCAAGGATGCCTCGCCCCAGGCTATAGCACGTGCATTCGATTTATCGCGGCCCGGAACCGTCTTCACCCGATCGTGTGGCGAAGGCCCGGACGGGAATAGGGTCGACCGCATGATCGATCCCCTGCGCGACCTCGACCTGCTGCGGACGGCCACCGATCGGCTGCTCGCCACCGCCCGCACCCTCGACGGCGACGACGCCGGTACCGGCGGCGCCACCGGGAACAACGCCGCAATCGCCGGGCCGTCACGCCTGCCGGGCTGGACCCGGGGCCACGTACTGGCCCATATCGCCAGAAACGCCGACGCGCTCGTCAATGTCCTCGAAGGACGCCCCATGTACCCGAGCGCCGAGGCCCGCGACAGCGACATCGAGCGGGACGCGGGCCGCCCGCTCGATGTCCAGCTCGCCGACATCCGCGACAGCGCGGCCCGGCTGGCCGCCGTGGGAGCCCGCCCCGCCGACTGGAACCGTACGGTCGCCCTGCGCAACGGGGTCACCGACCGGGCCGCCCGGATCCCCTTCCGCAGGCTCGTGGAGATCGAACTCCACCATGTCGATCTCGACGCCGGGGTCGTGCTCGAAGACCTTCCCGAGGAGTTCCTGCTGCGCGAGACGGCCTTTCTCGCGGAGCGCTTCACCGGCCACCCCGACGTACCGCCGACGCTGATCACCGCCGCCGGCGGCCTCGGGAGCTGGACGACGGGCCGGGCCGCCGGTTCCGACGGACCGGAGGCGCTCACCGTCGAAGGGCCGGCGGCGTCCCTGGTGGGCTGGCTCGCCGGGCGTCGTACGGACGACCCGGCGCTGAAGGCCGCGGCGGCGGACGGCACCCCGGCCGCCCCGCCCGCCCTGCCGCCGCTGTAGCGACCGGGCCACGCGCCGTTCCGGACGCCGTCCCCGCGGACGGCGTCCGTCCCGCCCCGGCCCCGTAACGGGACAGCCCTTAGGCTGCGGGGTATGACGTACAGCGGAGTGGTGAAGGTCGGCGGGCCCGCGGATGTGCACGAGCTGACGGATCTGATGATCTCCAAGGTCGCGGTCGGCCCCATGGACAACAACAGCTATCTGCTGCGCTGCCGCGCCACCGGGGAGCAGCTGCTGATCGACGCCGCCGCCGACGCCGGGACGCTGCTCTCGCTGATCGGCGACGACTCGATCGCGTCCGTCGTGACGACCCACCGCCACGGCGACCACTGGCAGGCGCTGGCGGAGGTGGTGGCGGCGACGGGCGCGCGGACGTACGCGGGCCGGTACGACGCCGAGGGCATTCCGGTGGCCACCGACGTCCCGGTGGACGACGGGGATGTGATCACCGTCGGCCGGGTCGGGCTGACCGCCCGGCATCTGGTGGGCCACACCCCGGGCTCGATCGCCCTGGTCTACGACGATCCGCACGGCCACCCCCATGTTTTTACCGGCGACTGCCTCTTCCCCGGCGGGGTCGGCAACACCCGGCAGGACGCGGAGGCGTTCACCCGGCTGATCGGGGACGTGGAGAGCAAGCTGTTCGACCGGCTGCCGGACGAGACCTGGGTCTATCCGGGGCACGGCAAGGACACCACCTTGGGCGCGGAGCGTCCGCGGCTGCCGGAGTGGCGCGCCCGGGGCTGGTGACCCCGCCCGCCGGGACGGGGTCCGGAGGACGGGGTGACCAGGTCCACGACGGCCCCGCGCGCACCGCGCGTGACCGCGGCGCGCCGGGCCCTTCGGGCGTCACGGGGGCAGGGTCACCGTCACCACGAGGCCGCCGCCGTCCCGGGGCCGGGCCGTCACCGTGCCGTCGTGCGCCCGGGCCACCGCGCGGGCGATGGAGAGACCGAGCCCGGCGCCCTTGGCGCTGATCACCCGGTCGCGGCCGAGCCGCCGGAAGGGTTCGAAGAGCGTCGGTACGTCGAACGGGGCGACGAGCGGACCGGTGTTGACCACCTCCACCACCGCTCCGCCGTCGGGCTGGGCCCGGCTGGCGACGCGTAACGTTCCGCCGGGGCCGGTGTTGTGCCGGATCCCGTTCTCCACCAGGTTGTGCACCATCCGTTCCAGGAGCAGGGCGTTGCCGCTGGTGGGCGCCTCGGCGGCCGATTCGCTGACGGTGATGCCCGCCGCCCCGGCCTCGGCGGCGGTCTGCCCGACGACATGGGTCACGATGTCCGCCATGTCGACCGGCAGCCGTTCGGTGACCTCGTTCTCCGAGTCGGCGAGCAGCAGCAGTCCGCCGATCAGCCGCTCGTGCCGGAGATTGATCTCCAGCAGGTCCTCGCCGAGCCGCAGGACGTCGTCGGACGCGGCCCTGCGGTGCATGGCCACCTCCACCAGGGCGCGGCCGAGGGTGAGCGGGGTACGCAGCTCGTGGGAGGCGTTGGCGACGAAGCGGCGCTGGCCGTCGAAGGAGCGGTCCAGCCGTTCGATCATGGTGTCGAAGGTGTCCGCCAGATCCTTGACCTCGTCCTCGGGGCCGGAGAGCGCGATGCGTTCATGCAGCCCCCGGCCGGCGGCGGGGGCGGCCGCGATCCGCCGCGCGGTCTCGGTGACCTGGCGGAGCGGGGCCAGTACGCGTCCGGCGACCAGCCAGCCGAATCCGGCGGCGACCCCGCCGACGACCACCAGGACCAGTCCGCCCTGGCCGAGGAGGCTGCTGGCCGCCGCGTCGTTCAGTGCCTCCTGCTGACGCTTCAGGGCGACCGCGCCGTCCTGGGCCGTGGTCCGTACGCCGTTGATCTCGACGTACCGCTGCTCGGGCGGCAACGGGCCGGGCGACGCGGTACCGGCGGGCGGTCTCTGGACGGTGTCGAGGAGCTTGGCGCCCCTCGGGAGCTGGTTCTCGAAGAGGACGTACGTCACCCCGAGCAGCACGACCCCGGCGGCCATGAACAGGCCGCCGTAGATCAGCGTCAGCCGGGCCCGCAGGGGCAGCTTCCCGGATCGCGGCAGCCGGAACCGGCGGTTGCCCGGCGGGGTTCCGGGGGCGAGTGCGCGGCCGGTCCCGCGTGTTCGGCGCCGGGCCCGGTGGCCGGATAACCGCGCCCCGGTCCCGTACCCCGTGGCGTTCGCGCCGGTGCCGCAGTCGCGGTCCCGTACGTCATGGGCGTCGGGGGCGTCCGGGCTGTCATGCCGGTCGTCGGTGGTGTTCTGACCGTGGGTCATGCGATGCGGTACCCCGTTCCGGTCACCGTCTCCACCACCGGCGGCGTGCCGAGCTTCCGCCGCAGTTTGAGCACGGCGAGCCGGACGGCACCCGTGAACGGGTCGGCGTGCTCGTCCCACGCCTTCTCCAGCAGTTGTTCGGTGGAGACCGCGGCCCCCTCGGCGCGCAGCAGTTCGGTGAGGACCGCGAACTCCTTGGGCGACAGCGGTACGTAGCGGCCGTCCCGGAACACCTCGCGGCGCGCCGGGTCGAGGGTGATCCCGGCCCGGCGCAGCACGGGTGGCGTCGCGGGCCGGGAGCGGCGGCCCAGCGCCAGGACCCGGGCGGCGAGTTCGGGGAAGGCGAAGGGTTTGGTGAGGTAGTCGTCGGCGCCCATACCGAGGCCGCCGACCCGGTCGGCGATCTCCGCCGCCGCGGTGAGCATCAGCACCCGGGCGGTGCTGCCGGTGCCCACGACGGCCCGGCAGACCTCGTCGCCGTGGACGACCGGCAGATCCCGGTCGAGGACGACGACGTCGTAGTCGTTGACGCCGACGCGCTCCAGCGCCGCCGCGCCGTCGTGGACGACGTCCACGGCATGGGTCTCCTCGCGCAGCCATTCGGCGATCGCGTCCGCGAGCCTCGGCTCGTCCTCCACCACCAGTACGCGCATGGTCGTCCTCCCCCGGTCAGTGTGTCCCGACGACACCCCCGTGGTCGTCGGACTCATCGTCATGGTGGACGCCGCCGCGTTTCCACCGCGTTAGGCCGCCCCTTGGAGATCCTGCCGGGTTCGCGGGCCTTGCGCCGGATCCCCACCGGACCCGGTCGGGCCGGACCGACCGGAAACGGGGCGGAAACCTCCCGGGGCGTTCCATCGGTCGGCGTAGGGGCCGGGACCGACCGGCTCCGGGACGAGGAGTCACGACGATGCGATCACTCACCCGCCGGGGTCCGGCGACCGGGACGGTGGCCGTTCTGGCCGCTCTCGCACTGGCGCTGACCGGCTGTGGAACGGACGGCGGCAAGGAGAAGGTGGCCTCGGCCCCGTCGGCGAAGGGCGCGGCCGGAAAGGACGGGGGCGCTGACGGAAAAGGGGACGGCGCGGTGCCCGCGGACAACGAGGAGAAGGCCCGGAAGTTCGCGGAGTGCCTGCGGGAGAACGGTCTCGACGCCCCGGACCCCGAGGACGGCGGGATCCGGATCGGCGCGGAGGGGGTTTCCAAGGAGAAGGCCGAGAAGGCGATGAAGGCATGCCGCAAGTACCAGCCCCAGGGCATGGCCGACGGCAAGAAGCCGGATCCGAAGATGGCCGAGTCCATGCGGAAGTTCGCCCAGTGCATGCGGACCAACGGGGTCGAGGAGTTCCCCGACCCGCGGTCGGGCGGCGGGATCCAGATCGACGGCCGGATCACCGAGGACCCCGATTTCAAGGGTGCCGAGGAGAAATGCCGGGGCGAGATGCCGAAGGGCGCGGGGAAGCAGGAACTCAATGGCTGAGTCGCCGGGCGGACACGGCGGAGCCGAGCCGGGCCGTTCCGGCGCGTACGGTACGGAGCCCGGCGGGTCCGCCGACGGTCCGGCCGCTACGACCGCCCGGCTCCGCCTGCCGTACGGAGTCGCGGAATCCGCGCCGGGCGGGGACCGCCGCGACGGACCGGCCGGCCGAACGGGTGGGGCCGATAGGGCTGATGGGCCCGGTGGGAGCCGGAACACCGCCCACACCGAGGACGTCGGGCGGGACGAACCGGGCAGTCCGGCCGGGCGGACCGGTGGGACCGGGCCCGGCGGAACGGCCGGATCCGGCCCGGACGGCGAACCGGGCGGCGTCCCGGCGCCGTCCGGGCGGGCCGGACGGCGCCGCCGGAAGCACGGCCGCCGGATCGCCGCCGTACTCACGGTGCTCGCCGCGGGGGGCGCGCTCGCCGTCGCCGGGCTCGGTATCGGCGACGACGCGGACGCCGGTGACGGGGAGTCGGCCGGGCTGCCGCCGAATACGGCGAAGGTGACCCGGCAGACCCTGCGCGACATCCAGACGGCGGACGGTGCTCTCGGCTACGGCACCTCGGCCACCGTCACCAGCCGGGTCTCCGGCACGGTCACCGCCGTACCGGAGAGCGGCAAGCGGATCACCCGGGGGCAGCCCCTCTACACGGTGGACGACCAGCCGGTCACCCTGCTGTACGGCTCCCTGCCCGCCTACCGCGCCCTGAAGGAGGGCGTCGAGGGCGAGGACGTCCGCCAGTTCGAACGGAATCTGCGGGAGCTGGGGTACACCGGCTTCACCGTGGACGACGAGTTCACCGACGCCACCGCCGACGCCGTGAGGGAGTGGCAGGAGGACCTCGGTCTGACGGAGACCGGTGCGGTCGACCTGGGGCGGGTGGTATTCACCCCGGCCGCGATCCGGGTCGACGGGGTCAACGCCGCGAAGGGCGGCGCCGTCCAGCCGGGGGCCCAGGTCCTCACGTACACGGGGACCGCGCAGGCCGTCACGGTCGAGCTGGAGCCCGAACATCTGCGGCTGGTGAAGAAGGGCCGCGAGGTCACCGTCGTACTGCCGAACGACCGGCGGGTCCCGGGCCGGGTCGCGAGCGTCGCCACCGTACTGGAACCCGCCACCGGGCAGGAGGAGGCGAGCACGAAGATCGAGGCCGTCATCGCGCTGAGCGGGGCCAAGGCCCAGCGGGCCGCCGAGGGGTTCAGCTCGGCCTCGGTGGACGTCGAGTTCGTCGCGGGCACCCGGAAGAACGTCCTCAGCGTTCCCGTCGCGGCCCTGCTGGCCTTCACCGGCGGCGGTTTCGGGCTGGAGGTCGTCTCCGGCACCACGTCGACCTATCTGCCGGTGACCACGGGCCTGTTCGCGGAGGGCCGGGTGGAGATCTCCGGGGACGGGGTCACGGAGGGGGCGATCGTGGGGATGCCCAAGTGATCGAACTGACGGAGGTGACCAAGATGTACCCGGGCGGGGTGACGGCGCTCGCCGGGGTGTCGCTCCGGATAGGCCGGGGCGAACTGGTCGGGATCGTCGGCCCGTCCGGCTCGGGGAAGTCCACGATGCTGCACGTCCTCGGCACACTGGACCGGCCGTCGACGGGGCGGGTACGGATCGACGGGTACGACGTCGGGGCGCTGAGCGACCGCAGGCTCTCCGCCCTGCGGGCGGGCCGGATCGGCTTCGTCTTCCAGCACTTCCATCTGGCGGCCGGGACCACGGCGCTGGAGAACGTCGCGGACGGGCTGCTGTACAGCGGGCTGCGTCCGGCGGAGCGCCGGCGGCGGGCCGCGAGCGCGCTGGGGCGGGTCGGCCTGGGACACCGTACGGACCACGAGCCCCACGAGCTGTCGGGTGGCGAAAAACAGCGGGTGGCCATCGCCCGCGCCGTGGCGGGGGATCCCCCGCTGCTCCTCGCCGACGAGCCGACGGGCGCGCTGGACTCGGTCTCCGGCGCCGGGGTGATGCGGCTGCTGCGGGAGCTGAACCGGGCGGGTACCACCGTTCTGGTGATCACCCACGACCGGGAGATCGCGGCGTCGCTGCCCCGGCAGGTGCTGCTGCGGGACGGGCTGATGGTCGCGGACACCCGTACGGAGAACCCGGCTCAGGGCGCGCCGCTCCCCGGCGGTCCGGAGCGGCGCGGCCGGGGGCCGGGCGGTGCGGAGCCGGACGGCCCGTACGACCCGGTCGGGCGGCTCGGACCGGACGGCCGGGGCGACACCACAGGGGCGTACCGGTGAGCCCGCGGACGAACCCCAGGACCGGCCTCCGGCCCCCGGCACCGGCCGGGGACGGATCGCTCCCCCGGGACCCGGCCCCCGGCGGCACCCGCCGCGCCCGCCGCGCACGGCGGAGCGACACCCGGGAACTGCGGCCCGCGCGGCTGGGCCCCGGCGATGTGCTGCGGGTCGGGGCGGTCGGCCTGCGGACCCGCCCCCTGCGCGCCTTCCTGTCGGCCCTGGGCATCGCCATCGGTATCGCCGCGATGGTCGCGGTGGTGGGCATCTCCTCGTCGTCCCGGGCGGAGCTGGACCGGCGGCTGAGCGCCCTCGGCACCAATCTGCTCACCGTCGCGCCCGGCAAGACGCTCACCGGCGACGAGGCCCGGCTGCCGGTGGAGGCCGAGGCCATGGTCGGCCGGATCGCCCCCGTGAACGAGGTGTCGGCGATCGGGGAGGTGCCGGAGACGAAGATCTTCCGGACCGGGAAGATCCCCAAGGCGCGGACGAACGGGCTGACCGCCTACGCGGTCCGGACGAACCTGCTGGAGACCGTGGCGGCCGAGCTGCGTACCGGTACCTGGCTGAACGCGGCGACCGGCCGCTATCCGGCGGTCGTCCTCGGGTCCGCCGCCGCCGAGCGGCTCGGCATCGGCCGCCCCGGACCCGATGTGCAGATCCTGGTCGGCGACCGGATGTTCACCGTCGTCGGGGTCCTCGCCCCCGCGGCGCTCGCCCCCGAACTGGACGAGGCGGCCCTGATCGGCTGGCCGGTGGCGAAGTCGGCGCTGACCTTCGACGGCCGTCCGACCACCGTCTACGCGCGGTCCGCCGACTCCGAGGTGGAGAGCGTCCGGGACGTCCTCGGGTCGACCGCCAACCCGGAGGCGCCGAGCGAGGTCGACGTCTCCCGCCCCTCGGACGCACTGGCCGCGCGGCAGGCGGCGGACCAGGCGTTCACCGCCCTGCTGCTGGGCCTGGGGGCGGTCGCCCTGCTGGTCGGCGGGGTCGGGGTGGCCAACACCATGGTGATCTCGGTACTGGAGCGCAGATCCGAGATCGGGCTCCGCCGCTCCCTCGGGGCGACCCGGGGCCAGGTCCGGATCCAGTTCCTGGCGGAGTCGCTGCTGCTGTCGGCCCTCGGCGGGCTCGGCGGGGCGGTCCTGGGCTCCGGGGTGACCGCCGGATACGCGGTCTATCAGGGCTGGCCCTCGGTGGTACCGCTGTGGGCGGTCTCCGGGGGGATCGGCGCCACACTCGCCATCGGCGCGCTGGCCGGGCTCTATCCGGCCGTACGGGCCTCCGGGCTGTCGCCCACGGAGGCGCTGGCCACGCCGTGAGCCGCCCGGCGCGGACCAATCGCGTCAGGCGGCGGGGCGGCCGGGCCCGGATGCCGGGTCATGCGGAAGGGGTGGGTGCGACGGTCGTCGCACCCACCCCTTGAGCCGTATGCCCTACGGGCGTCAGGCGTCCACGCTGTCCTTCGCGGAGCCGGAGCCGTCGGCCCCATCGGCCCCGTCGGCTCCGGAGTCGCCGCCGTCGGCCGCGGCCTTCTCGGCCTCCAGCCGGGCCTGCTTCTTGGAGGCGATGAGGCTGGTGATCGTGGTGATGACCAGCACACCACCGATGACGGAGAGCGAGAACGGGATGGAGATCTCCGGAACGCTCACACCGTTCTCGTGCAGTGCGTGCAGCACCAGCTTCACACCGATGAAGCCGAGGATCACCGACAGGCCGTAGCTGAGGTGGACCAGCTTCTTCAGCAGTCCGCCGATCAGGAAGTACAGCTGCCGCAGACCCATCAGGGCGAAGGCGTTGGCGGTGAAGACGATGTACGGGTCCTGGGTCAGACCGAAGATCGCGGGGATCGAGTCCAGGGCGAACAGGATGTCCGTGGTACCGATGGCGAGCATGACCACCATCAGCGGGGTCATGATGCGCTTGCCGTTCTTCTGGATGAACAGCTTGGTGCCGTGGTACTGGTCGGCGACCCCGAACCGCTTCTCGGCGGCCTTGAGGAGCTTGTTCTCCTCCCAGTCCTCGTCGTCCTCGTCGGCCCGCGCCTCCTGGATGAGCTTCCAGGCGGTGTAGATCAGGAACGCGCCGAAGATGTAGAAGACCCAGGAGAAGCTGGCGATGATCGCGGCGCCCGCGGCGATGAAGATCGCTCGCAGGACCAGGGCGATCAGCACACCGATCAGCAGCACTCGCTGCTGGAGGTGCGAGGGAACCGCGAACTTCGCCATGATCAGGACGAAGACGAACAGGTTGTCGACGCTGAGCGACTTCTCGGTGATGAATCCGGCGAAGAACTCGCCGGACGCCTGGCCGCTGCCCCAGATCGCCAGGCCGATGCCGAAGAGCACCGCCAGCGCGATCCAGACGATGGTCCAGATTCCGGCTTCCTTGATCGACACGTCATGGGGCTTCCGCCCGATGAAGAAGTCGACCGCGATGAGGGCTGAGAGACCGAGGATGGTCAACAACCACACGGTAAACGAGATGTCCACTGCGCCTCCGGCGTCGTACGGCTACTTGATCAGCGTCGTCGCTGCCGGAGGTCTCCTCCACCCGGGTGGCCTCGCCACACTCGGGCCGGCGCCCCGGGACCTGAGGGTCCGTACTGACGGGCACGCCGCATCCGGGAGTACTCCCCTCCGCTTCAGAATGAGCGTACAGGAGTACCAAAGCACCGGTAAAGCAGTTGGTAAAGAAAGTTCAAAGTGGCTGGTCAGCGCTCCCATGAGCGTCGAGCTTCAGCCACTCGACCGAGCACCTGGCCGAGAATCGCACTCCCCTGCGGGATCATGGGCGGCTGGTACGTCCAGGAATGCCGTACCCAGGGATCCGCCAAATGGTCGTCCGGGACCGGAGTGATCCGCAGCAGCGACCGCCAGAGCGGATCGAGTACGGGACCGTAGGCCCGCGCGTCCTCACGGTCGGCCACCATCAGCAGATGGACCCCGACCTGGGGACCCTCGTCGGCGAGATAGCGCAGCTGGGTGACGGCGCGGTCGTCGAAGCCGTGCGGGAAGTCATTGACGATCAGCAGTTGCTCTGAGGTGTCGAGGTCCGGCGGGAGGGCGTCGGGCGCGCCGCCGCGGACCGCCATCGTGACCAGGTCCACCCGCTGGGTCAGCCGGGTGAGGGTGGCCGCGACCCCCTGGGACCCGGTCGCGGGCGACACCGCCAGCACCCCGGAGTCCACCAGGGGAGCCAGCGACGGAGCGCCCGTACCCGCCGGGTCGATCACCTGGACGGCGAAGTCGCCGGGCGGATGGACCGCCACCAGCCGGGCCGCGTGGGCGACCGCGCAGTCCAGGGCCAGCTTCCGCAGCTGGGCCTCGTCGAGCATCAGGGCCGTATCGGAGCCCGACCGTCCGCTGTCCACCCACAGCCCCCGCTCCAGCGGCAGCCGGAGCAGGAACGGAATGCGCAGCTCCGGCGTCTCGGGGAGCTGGAGGTCGCCCAGCCGGATCGCCATCGGGGTCTCCATCGGAACCCGGTAGGCGTGCCAGACGGGGTTGTCCCAGCGGGCGTAGGCGGGCGGCAGGGCGGGCTCGACCACATCGGACTCGGCGGAGAGCTGGGCCAGGTCCCGGTCGAGGGACTGCCGGGCCCGGGCCGTCAGCTGCTCGCACTTGGCCCGGGCTGCTTCGCGGGCCGCGTCACCGGCGCCGCCGATCCGGGCGCGCGGGTCGGCCAGCGCCTGGTCCAGCTCCTGGTCGAGCCGGGATTCGGCGAACTCGACGGCGCTGCGATAGGCGGCGACGGTACGGGCCAGATCCTCGAACATGCCCCAGATCTGGTTGTAGAGCCGTTCCTCCATGGACCAGCCCGTGGCGTCACCGGCGACGGGCCCGGCGGGCTCCCCGGAGGCGGCGGGGGCCGGTGCCGCGGGCGGCGGGGACGGCGGGGAGGGGCGGCGGCGGGGGTGCGAGTAGTCGATCCGGCCGCCGGGGACCGTGGGGGCGCCCGAGCCGGTGTCCGGCGCCCCTTCGGCGGAACTGGCCGGGGCCGGTCCTCCGGGAAGCGTCGGGTCGCCGCTCGCGGCCACCGGGGTCAGCGGGGGCTGTCCCGGGCGCGGGCCGGGGCCGGTGGCGGGGCCCGGGCCGGTCGGGACGGTGTCCGGGCCGCCGCCCGGGGAGCCGGTTCCCTGGGCGGGCGGGGCACCGGCGGGAGACATACCGCCGGCCGCGGAGCGGGCACCGTCGTCACCGGGGCGGGTGCGGAGCCGGGCGGGTTCGGTACGCGGCGCCGGGCGGGCGACGGCCGAGGCGATCTCGGCGGCCCGTTCCCGGGCCGTTTCGAGGCCGTGGTCGGCGAGGAGCTGGGCGAGGCCGCCCGGATATCCCTGGCCGACGGCCCGGACCTTCCACGCGCCCTGGCGGCGGTACAGCTCCAAGGCGATCACCGCGTTCTCGGCGTCGAGGCCGGTGATGGTGAAACCGGCGATCTCGGTACCGTCCCGGCGGCCGGCCACGGAGAGGAAGGGCGCGGCGGTGGCGCCGAAGTGGGTCGGTCCCCCGGCCCCCTCGGGCAGGACGATCAGCAGATGGACCCGGTGCACGTCGTCCGGTACGGCGCCGAGGTCGACCTGGAAGCGGGGAGCCGGGGTGGTCCCGGTGGAGACCTCGATCCCGGGCAGCGGGCGCGGCGCGCCGGGGTGCGCGAGCCAGGCGTCGCGTACGGTACCGGCCTCGTCGGCGCCCGCGGCGCAGACCATCACGGGGTGATGGGCGGAGACCCGTACCTCCAGGACGGTCTCGGGCAGCGGATGGTTCTGCCCTCGGACCAGCTCGGCCGTCATCGCCTCGTCCCCTCGGTTCTTCTGCTGTTGTCGTCGGGCGGGTGCCGTGCGGCGGCGGTACGCGCCGCGCGGTGCCCGCGGATGGCAAGCGGTACAGCTCCCGGCCGTCCGCTGCCGGGAGCTGTGGTGTCCGTCGTCCGTCCGGTGCCGGACGCCTTACAGGTGCGGGAGGATCGCGGGCATCAGGTCCTGGAACGTCCGGCCGTTGGCGGGGTTGCCCAGGGCCGTCATCTTCCAGCCGTCGCCGACGCGGTGCACCTTCGCCATGATCTGCGCGGTGTAGTTGCCGCCGCCGTCCAGGGTGTAGCGGGCCATCTCCTGGCCGTTGGTCTCGTCGACGATCCGGCAGAAGGCGTTCTTCACCTCCTGGAACGTCTGGCCGGTGAAGGAGTTCACCGTGAAGACGATCTGGTCGATGTGGACCGGCACCCGCGCCAGGTCGACCAGGACGGCCTCGTCGTCGCCGCCCGAGCCGGCGCCGCCGACCAGGTTGTCCCCGGTATGCCGGACCGAGCCGTCGTCGCTGACGAGGTGGCGGAAGAAGACCACATCCACGGGCTGCTTGTCGGCGAAGAGCACCGCCGACGCGTCCAGGTCGATCTCCTTGGTCCGGGTGCCGAACAGGCCGCGGCGGGCCGCCGCCTGCCAGCCCAGTCCCATCCGCACAGCCGTGAGGGTGCCCCCGTCGCTCTTCTGCAGGCTGATGGCCTGACCCTTGGTCATATTGACCGTCACGCGCTGTCCCCTTCTCACTGAAGTGCCGCCGCCCCCATGAGCGGCTGCCCTGCACCCTACGCAGTCTCGTCAACCGCGTGGCACAATTGGCCGATTATTGTGTCGGTCTTGCAACACAGCCCTGCGGCGTGCGCCGTCGCACGGTCCGGTTCCGGTCTCCCGGACGCCCGACCGGCCCCGCGACCCGGGTGTTTCCCGGGCCGCGTCCTCCTTGATCCGGCTCAGGCCAGCCCCGCCTCCTTCATCTGGCGCAGCTCCTTCTTCAGCTCCCCGACCTCGTCCCGGAGCCGGGCCGCCACCTCGAACTGGAGGTCGGCGGCGGCGGCGCGCATCCGGGCGGTCATCTCCTCGATGATCGCGGACAGTTCGGCGGCCGGGCGGTCCGTGACCGGAGCGGGTGCCTTTCCCCGGCCCTTGCCGCCCCCGGCCGCGGCACCGGTCCCGCCGGGTCCGGTGGTCCGCAGGGACGGCACGGGCGCCTTGCCGCCCTTTCCGTCCTTGCCCGAGCGGTACCCCGTACCGAGCAGCTCCTCGGTGTCGATCTCCTCGCGCGCGATCTTGGCGACAATGTCGTTGATCTTCTTGCGCAGCGGCTGGGGGTCGATGCCCTTCTCGGTGTTGTAGGCGATCTGCTTCTCCCGGCGGCGGTTGGTCTCCTCGATGGCCTTCTCCATCGCCGGGGTGATCTTGTCCGCGTACATATGGACCTGGCCGGAGACATTGCGGGCCGCCCGGCCGATGGTCTGGATCAGGGACGTCCCGGAGCGCAGGAAGCCCTCCTTGTCGGCGTCGAGGATCGCCACCAGGGAGACCTCGGGCAGGTCGAGGCCCTCCCGCAGCAGGTTGATACCGACCAGGACGTCGTACTCACCGGCCCGCAGTTCGCGCAGCAGCTCGACCCGGCGCAGGGTGTCGACGTCGCTGTGGAGATAGCGGACCTGGATGCCCATCTCCAGGAAGTAGTCGGTGAGGTCCTCGGCCATCTTCTTGGTGAGGGTCGTCACCAGCACCCGCTCGTCGCGTTCGGTGCGCAGCCGGATCTCGTGGACCAGGTCGTCGATCTGGCCTTCGGTGGGCTTGACCACGACCTCCGGGTCGATCAGGCCGGTGGGGCGGATGATCTGCTCCACGAAGCCGTCGGAGCGGGCCAGCTCGTAGTTGCCGGGGGTGGCCGACAGATAGACGGTCTGGCCGATCCGCTCGGTGAACTCCTCCCACTTCAGCGGCCGGTTGTCGAGGGCGGACGGCAGCCGGAAGCCGTGGTCGACCAGGGTCCGCTTGCGGGAGGCGTCGCCCTCGTACATCGCGCCGATCTGCGGGACGGTGACATGGGACTCGTCGATGACCAGCAGGAAGTCCTCGGGGAAGTAGTCGAGGAGGGTATTGGGCGGCGAGCCGGGGTCACGGCCGTCGAAGTGCATGGAGTAGTTCTCGATGCCGGAGCAGGAACCGATCTGGCGCATCATCTCGATGTCGTAGGTCGTCCGCATCCGGAGCCGCTGGGCCTCCAGCAGCTTGCCCTGCTTGTCCAGCTCCGCGAGGCGGGACTCCAGCTCGGCCTCGATACCGGTGACCGCCTTCTCCAGCCGCTCGGGTCCGGCGACGTAGTGGCTGGCGGGGAAGACGAAGAGCGACTGGTGGTCGTCGATGATCTCGCCGGTGAGGGGGTGGAGGGTGGAGAGGGCCTCGATCTCGTCGCCGAACATCTCGATCCGGACGGCCAGCTCCTCGTAGACCGGGAAGATCTCGATGGTGTCGCCGCGGACCCGGAAGGTGCCGCGGGTGAACGCCGTGTCGTTCCGGGTGTACTGGATGTCGACGAAGCGGCGGAGCAGCTGGTCGCGGTCGGTCTCCTCGCCGACCCGGAGGGGGACCATCCGGTCGACGTACTCCTGGGGGGTGCCCAGGCCGTAGATACAGGAGACGGAGGCGACGACGATCACATCGCGCCGGGTGAGCAGCGAATTCGTCGCGGAGTGGCGCAGCCGCTCGACCTCCTCGTTGATCGAGGAGTCCTTCTCGATATAGGTGTCGGACTGCGGGACGTACGCCTCGGGCTGGTAGTAGTCGTAGTACGAGACGAAGTATTCGACGGCGTTGTTGGGCAGCAGCTCGCGGAACTCGTTGGCGAGCTGGGCGGCCAAAGTCTTGTTCGGCGCCATGACCAGGGTCGGGCGCTGGAGCTTTTCGATCATCCACGCGGTGGTGGCCGACTTGCCGGTGCCGGTGGCACCGAGCAGGACGATGTCCTTCTCCCCCGCGCGGACACGCCGCTCCAGGTCGGCGATGGCCGTGGGCTGGTCGCCACTGGGGCGATAGGGGCTGACGACCTCGAAAGGCGCCACCGTGCGTTCGATATCGGAAACGGGCCGCATGGATCCACCGTACGACCCCCCACTGACAATCGGGGTCGCGGACCGCTCCGGGGGGCCGCGGACCGGCTCGCGCGGGCGGCCCGTGGGCGGCCGGTCACGGTGCGTCCGGCCGCCCCGCCGGGATCACCAGCCGTCGTACTGCTGGGAACGGCGGCGCAGGGCGCCCTCGTCGGCGACCGGGTCCGGGGCGGCGGTCGCCGCCCCGTCAACGCCGACACCTACGCCGACGCCGTAGCCGTAGCCGGTGCCGCTCCCGTGGCCGTGGTGATGTCCGTGGTCGTGCGCGTGCGCGTAGCCGTGGGCGTACGAGCGGCCGGGGTCGGCGGTCACCATGCCCGCGCGCCGGGCGCTCTCGGCGGGGATTCCCGGCGCGGGTTCCGTACCGGGCCCGGAGCGCTCCCACTCCGGCTGGCCCATCACCAGCAGGGGATCGAACATCACGACCACTCCGGCGATCAGCAGGAAGGCCAGCGGTCCGATCAGCATGGGCAGCAGCAGGGCCACGGCCGATTCGCCGCCCCGCGCGGCGCCGGACGCGCCGTGCAGATGGACGCTGACGGCGGCCATGCCCGTGTAGTGCATTCCGGTCACCGCGATGCCCATCACCAGGCTGGCGCCGAGGCTGGCGAGGAAGCCGTGGATGGAGACGGCGGCCCACAGGGCGGCGGTGGCGGCCACCACGGCGATGATCACGGAGAGGGCGACGGTCACGGTGTCGTACTGGAGGGTGCCGCGCAGCCGCATCCCGGCCATACCGAGATAGTGCATGGACGCGACGCCGAGTCCGGTGATGGTTCCGCCGGTGACCAGGGCCATGGCGGTGGCGCCCCGGTAGCCGACGATGAAGATCCCGATACCGACCATGACGATCGCCACCGCGAGGCTGGCGAAGGTGATCGGCGGGTCGTAGGTGATCGGGGCGCCGTCGACCGAGAAGCCGATCATGGCGATGAAGTGCATGGTCCAGATGCCGGAGCCGATCGCCGTCGCGCCCATGGCGAGCCAGCCCGCCTTGAACGACCGGTTGTTGCGGACCGACCGGGTGGTGCAGCGCAGGCCGAGGGCACCGCCGAGGCAGGCCATCACATAGGCGGCCAGCGGTGTGACGATCCCATAACTGAATCCGTCGATGGTTCCTTGCATGGCGTGCGTCCTTGCTCCCGGATTTCGCGCGATCCCCTGGTGTGATCCGCGATCCCCCGGTGGAACGTCTGTACATGTTCAGCAGCCGAGGGTATGACCCGGTGGACCGGGGGAGAACACGAGGGGTCGAATTATCGGCCCGGAGGCCCTCGCATGCCGCATTCTGTGCGTTCCAGTGCCTTTTCGGGCCGGGAAACCACGTGTAGACGTTGATTCCTGAGCGTTTCCGCCAAGGGGTGGGAATTCGGCCGTGAAGGAGTCGTTCCGGGCCGGGGGACGGTGGCGGAGGTCCGTTGTCAGTGGGCGGTCGTACGGTGGTCCGTATGAGCCGTACGAACGCCGTCACCGAGCCCGGCGCCGCCCCGGGCGGGGCCCCGAGCGCCGCCGCCGACCGTACGAACGCGCCGGGTGGCGCGGGCACCGTCGAGTGGACCGTCCTGGAGACCGCGATCGGACCACTGCTGCTGGCCGCGACCGAACGCGGCCTGGTGAATGTCGTCTTCCACGCCGACGAGCGGATACGGGCCACGGCGCTGCGGCGGCTCGCCGGACGCCTCGGGGCGACACCCGTCGAGGTCTCCGCCGGTGAGCCGGGCCGCCTCGCCGAGCCGATACGGCAGTTCAGGGCGTATTTCACGGGCGGGCTCACGGCGTTCTCGCTGCCGTTGGACTGGTCGCTCTCCGGCGGCTTCAACCGCGAGGTGCTGAAGCGGCTCGACGAGGACGTCCCGTACGGCGCGGTCGTCGGCTACGGCGATCTGGCGGCCCGGGTGGGCCAGCCGGGCGCCGCGCAGGCCGTGGGCGCCGCCATGGGCTCCAATCCGCTGCCGATCGTGGTGGCGTGCCACCGTGTGGTGGAGACGGACGGCGGGCTCGGCGGCTTCGGCGGCGGTCTGGAGACCAAGCGTCTGCTGCTGGCGCTGGAGGGAGTCCTGCCGGAGCCGCTGTTCTAGGACGGCACCCCTGGGGCGTCCGGCGCCGTAAGACCCGCCCAGTGGGTACGGCCCGCCGGGTCCCCCTCCTCATGTGATCGGAACCGCAGGTGGGAGGGGGGAAAGCGGTGTCCCCGGCCCGGTCGAGCTGGGACACTGCGTCGGTGAACCCGAGCCCTGAGCCCTCCGATACCCCCGCGATATCCGGGACCGAACCGGTTCCGGGCCCCGGCCCCGTAGCTGTCCCCGCGCCCCGGCACGTGGGTGACTCGCCCGGTGGAACCGTCTCGGCGGCCGAACTGCCCGCCCTGCAACGGCGGATCACCATCGCCCTGGTGATCAGCCAGATCCTGGGCGGGCTGGGGATCGCGACCGGTGTCGCGCTGGCGGCGGTCCTGGCCCAGGAGGTCAGCGGAACGGACGCGCTCTCCGGGCTGGCGTCCACGGCGTCCGTGGTGGGTACGGCCCTGCTGTCCGTACCGCTGGCGGCGCTGATGACGGCGCGCGGCCGACGGGCCGGTCTGGTGCTGGCCTATGTCATCGGGGCCGTCGGCGCGGGTGTGGTGGTGCTGGGCGCGGTCGCCGACAACTTCCCCGTCCTGCTGGCGGGCCTGGCGGCGTTCGGCGCCGGAAGTCTGGCGAATCTCCAGGCCCGGTTCGCCGCGGCCGATCTCGCGCCGCCGGAGCGGCGGGGGCGGGCGATCTCCCTCGTGGTGTGGGCGACCACCATCGGTGCCGTACTCGGCCCGAATATCGCGGCGCCCGCCGGGGACAGCGTCTCCGGACTCGGGGTACCGGCCGAGGCGGGCCCGTTCATCTGGGCGGGCGGGGTGTTCCTGCTGGCGGCGGCCGTGCTCCAGCTGATGCTGCGGCCCGATCCGCTGTTGACGGCCCGGGCCCTGGCGCCGGAGCCCGAGGACAAGGCGGACGGGTCGCTGCGGGCAGGCGTCCGGGCGGTACGGGAGTCCCCGGCGGCGCTGCTGGGCCTGGTGGCCATCACCGTCTCGCACACCGTGATGGTGTCGATCATGTCGATGACCCCGGTGGCGCTGAAGCACCACGGCGCCGGGATCGAGCTGATCGGCCTGGTGATCAGCGGCCATATCGCGGGGATGTACGCGTTCTCCCCGGTGATGGGCTGGCTGGCGGATCGTTACGGCAGGGTGAGTGTGATCGGGCTGGCGGTGGGGCTGCTGGCACTGGCCGCCCTGCTCGCCGGAACGGCGGACGGCAGCCACGCCCTGGTCGCCGCCGGACTGTTCGTCCTGGGTCTCGGCTGGTCGGCGGGGCTGGTCGCCGGTTCGGCCCTGCTGACGGACTCGGTACCGCAGGCCGCGCGGGCCCCCGTCCAGGGGCTGTCCGATCTGGCCATGAACGCCGCGGCGGGAATCGGCGGCGCCCTCGCCGGACTGGTGGTGTCGCAGCTGGGCTACGGCGTCCTCAACCTGATCGGCGCCCTGATGCTGCTCCCGCTGGCCGCGCTGGCGCTCCGCCGCCCGCCCGGCCGCGCCTGACCGGGTCCGGCCCCGTCCCCGGCCCGGCACCGGGGTTTGCGCGGCCGTCCCGGGTGCCAGGGATGGGGACATGGCGCTCACGGAGATTTCCGAGGAAGTACGCGACGCCCTCGCCGCCCGGCGGCCGGTCGTCGCCCTGGAGTCCACGATCATCGCCCATGGTCTGCCCCGGCCGCGCAATCTCGACATCGCCGTCGAACTGGAGGCGGTCGTACGGTCGCTGGGCGCCGTACCCGCCACGATCGCCGTACTCGGCGGCCGGGCCAGGATCGGTCTCGACACCGCCCAGCTGGCCCGGATCGCCGGTGGCGAGGGCATCCGCAAGCTGGGCCGCCGGGATCTGGCACCCGCACTCGCGACCGGCGCCGACGGGGCGACGACCGTGTCCGCGACCGCGTTCCTGGCCGCGCGGGCCGGGATCCGGGTCTTCGCCACCGGCGGGCTCGGCGGGGTGCACCGGGACTGGGTCCGCTCCCAGGACGAGTCGGCGGACCTGCCGGAGCTGGCCAGGACCGGTATCGCGGTGGTCTGCGCCGGGGTGAAGTCCGTACTGGACGTCCCTGCGACCCTTCAGCGGCTGGAGACCCTCGGGGTGGGTGTCGTCGGCTACGGAACGGACCGCTTCCCCGGCTTCTATCTCACCTCGTCCGGCGAGCCGGTGGACTGGACCGTCGAATCCCCCGAGGAGGCGGCGGCGGTGATCCGGGCCCGGGAACGCCTCGGCGGCCCGGATTCGGCGCTGATCGTGGCCAATCCGGTCCCGGAGTCCGCCCAGCTCGACCCGGAACTCCACGACCGGGTCCTGGGCGCGGCGCTCGACGCCTGCGCGGAGCACGGGATCGCCGGCCAGGGGGTGACGCCGTTTCTGCTGGACTACCTCTCCCGGCATACCGGCGGCGCGTCCCTGGAGGCGAATGTGGCGGCCGTACGAGGCAATGTCCGGCTCGCGTCCCTGATCGCGGCGGCCCTGTGACCGGGCTCGCCGCCCCGGTCGTCGCGGTCGGCGCCCCGGGAGGCGGCCCGGCACGGCGGGCCCCGAGCGACCCCGGTCTCCCGACGGGCGTCGTCCGCCCACCCGTCGGACCGCGCCCGGTGTCGCCGGGGACGCGCCGGGTACGCCCGGGGAGCCGGCGGACGCCCCGTACGGAACTCACGCCTCCGGACCCCGGTTCCGGCACCCGGTGCCGGGGGTGACCGGCCCGAAGAGCGGCCGGAGCGTCCGGGGCGGCGGCGGGGTCGGCAGCGGTCTCCCCGGGCGGGACACGCCCTCGGTGTGCGGCGGGCCGCGGGAGGGAACCGGCCCCGGCACGGTCCGCCGGGGTGTCGGCGGACCGCCCGGCACCCCGGGCGCGCTGCTCGTGGTCGGTGATGTCGTGACGGATGTCGTGGCCCGGCACACCACTCCCCTGACGCCCGGTACCGATACCGTCGCCCGGATCCGGATCCTGCCCGGCGGCGCCGGGGCCAACGCGGCCTGCTGGGCGGCCCGTTCCCGGGGCCGCGGCGACGGCGGCCCCGAGGTCCGGCTGCTGGGCCGGGTGGGCCGGGCCGAGGCCGACTGGCACGCCGGGCGGTTGCGGGCGGCAGGGGTCAGACCACTGCTGATAGCGGACGGCTCCGCCCCGACGGCGACCGTGGTCGCACTCGTCGACGCCGGTACGGGGGGCGAGCGGACCTTCCTCACCGACAGCGGGGCCGTACTGCGGATCGGCCCCGCCGACTGGTCACCGGAGCTGCTGGACGGCGTCGGGCACCTCCATCTCTCCGGCTACCTCCTCTTCGCCGATGCCGCCGCCCGACTCGTCCGGCTGGCCCGGGAGTCGGCCCGGGACCGGGGTGTGACCGTGAGCGTCGACCCGGCGTCGGCGGGCTTCATCGCCCGCCGGGGAACCGAGCCGGTGCTGGCCGCGCTCCGGGGAGTCGACCTCGTCCTCCCCAACGCCGACGAGGCCCGGCTGCTGACCGGGGTCGCCGACCCGGTATCCGCCGCCGAGGTGCTGGGCCGCCGTTTCGGGCTGGCCGTGGTCACCCTCGGGGCCGAGGGCGCCGTGGTCGCCGGGCCCGGCGGGATCACGGCCCGGGTCCCGGCTCCCCGGGCCGAGGCCGTGGACACCACGGGCGCGGGGGACGCCTTCACCGGTGCCTTTCTCGCCGCCTGGATGACGGGGGCGGACCCCGCCGAAGCGGCCGTCGAGGGCTGCCGGGCGGGCGCCGAGGCGGTCACCCTGACCGGCGGCCGTCCCCTCCTCCCCGACGGGCCGTACGAGCCCGGCGCCCCTCCCGGGGTCGTCGGCTGACCGGTCCGGTCGGGAACGGCGGTCCGCTCCCGACCGGTTCGGCCGCCGCGCCCCGACGCACCGGGCACCAAGCACCCGGCGCGCGGCCCGAGGTCCGGGGCCCGGCGATCCGACGGATGAAGCGGGCAGGCCGTCGGCCGTCCGGTCCCCGCCGGAGCTGCGGAACCGGCGGACCGGCTCAGCCCGGAACACCCCACGCGGGGTGCCGGGGGTCGTCGGCCCGTACCACGATGTCGGCTGTCCGCTCCGGCCCCACCTCCTCCTCGTATCTCCCGAACGCGGGCAGTGTCCACTGCTCGGCCCGGGGCGTCCGCCGTCGCAGCGCGGCCGGGGAGAGCCGCAGATGTACGGTCAGGTCGAAGGGGAACCCGTGCCCCAGCAGAAACGGCCCGTACAGCAACAGCACTCCGTCGCCCGGCACTCGCACCGCCGGGCTGCGGGTCGCCCGGTCGGTCACCGGATCCCACAGATCGGGCAGGACCCGGCCCGTGCCGCCCTCCTCCAGGGGCCCGAAGACCTCCCGCCACAGGGCACCCGCATCGAACCAGTCGTCGTAGTACGCGTCGGGGTCCTCGCGCCCGTACTCGTACCGCAGCGACGCGGGGCGCAGGAATCCGCCGGTGCCGACGGCGAGTCCGGGCCGCCCCCGCAGCCGCAGGGCCTGCTCGACCCGGGTGGCGAACTCCCCGGCCCCCGCGGCCGGCGCCCCGTCGATCCCGATCCGCAGCCGGGAACCCCCGGCCTCCGCCGCACCGGTCGGGGGCCCCGCCGCCAGGGCGCGGTCCGTGACGGCTTCGGTCAGCCGCTCCCAGGTGATCGGTTCGACTCTCATCAGTTCATCATCGCCCGGCCCGGCCGTCGACCCCGGTGGCGACGACTCGCCAACCGTCTCGCGCGCCCGCCCGGGGCGGTCGGGGCGGGTCCGGGCAGGTCCGGTGACGAGGGAGCCGGGCCGTGGGCTGCCGAAACGGTCCCGGGATGGGAGAGTTCACCCTCATGACAGACCGCCCGCTGCTGCTCCTCGACATCGACGGCCCGCTCAACCCGTTCGCGGCGCGCTGTCCCCGGTTGCGCGGCTATACGGCCCACCGGCTCCGTCCCGAGGTGTGGCTGTCGCGTCAGGTGCCCGGGTCGCGCCGCCACCGGCGGGGGCTGCGGGTCCGGTTGAACCCCTCGCACGGTGAACGGCTCACGGAGCTGCCGTTCGCCCTGGCCTGGGCGTCCGCCTGGGCGCACGACGCCAACGCGCTGGTCTCGCCGCGGATCGGGCTGCCGGGCGACCTCCCGGTGGTGGAGTGGCCCGCGGCGCCCGGCGCCGACCCGGACGGACTGTGCTGGAAGACCCGTACCCTGCTGGACTGGGCGGCCGGGCGGCCGTTCGCCTGGGTGGACGACATGATCACCTCCAGGGACGCCGCCCATGTCGCGGAACACCACGACGCCCCGGCGCTGTTGATGCGGATCTCGCCCCGGTGGGGGCTGCGGGACGAGGACTTCGCCGAGTTGCGCTCCTGGGCGGGAACCCTGTGAACGACGCCGGACGGTGACAGGCGGGACCGTGGTGCGCCGGTTCGCGGTTCAGGGCCCGAGGAGGGCGGTGGCGGCGCCCACGGGGTCGGTGTCCGGTGTCCCCCGGGGCCACCACTCCTCGCGTCCCGGATCCGACTCGTAGCCGTACCACAGCCCGTCCCGGCCGAGTCTGAGCTGGACGGCCGGGGTGGACAGCCGGTTGCGCAGCGGGCGGAAGCCGGGGAGCCCGGCGGCGGCGAGCGCCGGACCGGCCCGGTCGAAGGGCCCCGCGGGCGGGTCCCACGGCTCCTCCAGTACGGCCAGGGCGGCGCGTCCGCCCTGATGCCAGGCGGCGACGGCGCGGGCGAGTTCGGTGGCGGTCCGGCCCACGGCCCCGGCGAGATCGCGGTAGAGCGTCCGGGTGGACGCGGTGAGACCGGCGCCGGGGTGGGCGGCGGCCAGCCGGACGGTGTCCTCCCAGACCGTCAGCCCGGCGACCGGGTCGGCCCCGGTGGTCAGCAGGGTGTGGGCACGGTGGGCCGCCTCGGTCGCCAGCAGGTCGAGGGCGAGCGGATCGGGGGCACCCGGCTCGTCGGAGCCCGCGGGGGGTCTGCCGGGCCGGGCCGGTACGGGGAACGGCGGAGGCAGGACGCCCACCGGCCGGTGCAGCGCCTCCGCCGTGTCCGCCGGTACGGTCGGCAGCCGCGGGCCGCCGGTGCCCGCTCCCCCGGCCGGGCCCGGGCCGCCGGTGGAGTCGTGCCGGATGAGGGCCGCCAGGATCTCCCGCTCGCCCCGGCCGCGCAGCAGGAACAGGGCGAACGGGTCCTCGTCCAGCAGCCGGGCGGTCTGGTAGCAGAGGGCCGCCGCGTGCTTGCAGGGGAAGCCGTCGTCGGGGCAGGAGCAGTCCGGGATCAGATCGCCGGGGCCGGGCAGCAGATCGGCGGTGGCGGCGAGGGCCCGGGGGACGTCCTTGTCGAGGAGCGCCGAGAAGTGCTCGGGCCCGGCCGCCGCGGCCAGCAGCTCGTCCCACTCAGCGTCGCCGAGGACCCGCAGCCCGATCCGGGTGCGGTAGGGGCGGGGGCGGCTGCCGTGGACGTAGGCGGTGATCCGGCCGGGGGTGATCGTGACCGCGTCGACCAGCCCCCGCCGCGCGTACGCCCGTCCCCGGGCCAGCCGGGCCGGGTCCAGGGCGCTCTCCTCCAGGGCCCGGGTCCATTCCCGCCCCCACCAGGTCGTCGCGGTCTCCTCGCCGGTCCAGGGCGCGACGGCGGGAAAGGTCCGCCGCCGGTCCTCGTGCGCGGCGGCGGACGGGCGGGAGCGCCGCACCCGGGCGGGAGCGGACCGGAGGCGGTCGGGCGGCGGGGTCACGTACTGCTCCGCAGGGAGACGAGATCGGCCAGTTCACGGTCGGTGAGTTCGGTGAGGGCGGCTTCGCCGGAGCCCAGGACGGCGTCCGCGAGGGCTCGCTTGGCGGTGAGCATCTCGGCGATCCGGTCCTCGACCGTGCCCTCCGTGATCAGCCGGTGGACCTGGACGGGGCGGGTCTGCCCGATGCGGTAGGCCCGGTCCGTGGCCTGCTCCTCGACCGCCGGGTTCCACCAGCGGTCGAAGTGGACGACATGGCCGGCCCGGGTCAGATTGAGGCCGGTGCCCGCGGCCTTGAGGGAGAGGACGAAGACGGGTGTCTCACCGGACTGGAAGCGGTCGACCATACGCTGGCGCTCGGCGACCGGGGTCCCGCCGTGCAGCAGCCGGGAGGGAATGCCGCGGGCGGCCAGATGGCGGGTCAGCAGCCGGGCCATGGACACGTACTGGGTGAAGACGAGGACCGAGCCGTCCTCGGCGACGATCGTGTCCAGCAGTTCGTCGAGGAGGGCCAGTTTCCCGGAGCGGCCCGCGAGCCGGACGGGGTCGGGACCGGCGTACTCCTTCAGGAACTGCGCGGGGTGGTTGCAGATCTGCTTGAGGTCGGTGAGCAGCTTCATCACCAGGCCCCGGCGGGAGATTCCCTCGGCCCCGCCGATGGCCGCCATCGCCTCCCGCACCACGGCCTCGTAGAGGGAGGTCTGTTCCCGGGTGAGAGTGACGACGTGGTCCGACTCCGTCTTGGGCGGCAGTTCGGGCACGATACCCGGATCGGACTTGCGGCGGCGCAGCAGGAACGGCCGGACGAGCCGGGCCAGCCGCTCCGCGGCGGCGTCGTCCTCGCCGAGTTCGACCGGGCGGGCGTGCCGGGCGCGGAACGCCTTGAGGGGGCCGAGGAGTCCGGGTGTCGTCCAGTCCAGCAGGGCCCACAGTTCGGAGAGGTTGTTCTCGACGGGGGTGCCGGTGAGGGCGACCCGGGCGGGTGCCGGAATGGTCCGCAGGGCCTTGGCGGTGGCCGAGTACGGGTTCTTGACGTGCTGGGCCTCGTCGGCGACGACCAGGCCCCAGCGGTGCGCGGCGAGCCGTTCGGCGCCGGTGCGCATCGTGCCGTAGGTGGTGAGGACGAAGCCGCCTCCGCCGTCCGGCAAATCCTTCTCCGTACCGTGGAAACGGTGGACGGGGGTGCCGGGGGCGAAGCGGTCGATCTCCCGCTGCCAGTTGCCGAGGAGTGAGGCGGGGCAGACGACGAGGGTGGGCCGGGTCCGGGCGCGGTGGAGATGGAGGGCGATCACCGTGACGGTCTTGCCGAGGCCCATGTCGTCGGCGAGACAGCCGCCGAGACCGAGCCCGGTCATCAGATCGAGCCAGGCCAGGCCGTGGCGCTGGTAGTCGCGGAGGGTGGCGGTCAGGCCCGGGGGCACCGGGACGGGTTCGGGACCCCGGGTGATCCGGTCGCGGAGGGCGGCCAGGGCCTCCACGGGCACGGCTTCGACGGTCTCGCCGTCGACCTCGGCGGTGCCGGTGAGCGCCGCGCTCAGCGCGTCGGCGGGGGTGAGCAGGCCCAGTTCCCGCTTGCGGGCCTTGCGGACCAGGTCCGGATCGACGACCACCCACTGGTCGCGCAGCCGGACGACGGGGCGGTGCGCCTCGGCCAGGGTGTCCAGCTCCCGCTCCGTCAGCGGGTCGTCGCCGAGGGCGATCCGCCAGCCGAAGCGGAGGAGTTCGGTGCTGTCGAAGAACGGTGTCCCGTCGGTCGCCGAGCCGGGCGCGGGCCGGACCACGGCGGTCGCCGTCAGTCCGCGGGCCAGCTCCCTGGGCCAGTGGACGGTGACGCCCGCCGTGTCGAGCCGGGCCGCGGCGGGGCCCAGCAGGTCGTACAGCTCCTCCTCGGTGAGCGCGAGGACGTCGGGGACGGGCCGGTCGAGCAGTTCGGCGAGGGGCGGCCAGATCCGGGCGGCGCGCCGCAGGGCGAGCAGCGCGTCGATCCGGGCGCGGGGGCCGAAGTCGGATCCCCCCTCACCGGCCCAGAGCCGGGCCGCGTCGATGACGAGCGTCGGGTCGGCGACGCTGTGGACCTGGACGACGGCGGCCGCGGCCCGGCGGTCCCGCTGTTCGCCGGGTGGGGCGTCGTCCCGGGCCGGGGTGTCGAAGAGGGTCAGCGCCGAGAGATCGAGGCGGAGGGAGATCCGTACCCCCGCCTCGGGGCCCGCTGTCGCCCGGCGGGCCCAGGCCCTGGCCCGGGGCAGATGGTGGGCCTCGGCGGCGGCGAAGGGTCCGCCCGCCGCGTGCGCGGCGGCGGGCGTCCTGGGGAGGGTGTCGGCGACGGCGTCGAAGAAGGCCCGGACGAGGGCTTCGGGCTCGGGCACCGCCAGGGGGCCGGGACCGGGCACGGCCGTGGCGTACGCCTCGTACGGCATGGCGGCGGCAATGGCCCGGAGCTGGGCGATGTCGGCGGCGTCGAGCGGACCCGCCCGCCAGGTGTCGTGGTCGGTCGCGGTCAGCCCGGGCAGCAGCCTGCCGCGGGCCACCAGATGCAGGGCGTGCAGCGCGGCGGCGCCCCAGCAGGCGGTGGCGGGGTGGGCGGCGGTGAGGCCCCGGGCCCGGACGAGGGCGGGCAGGGCGTCGGCGACAGGGAGCAGCACCGCGGGGACGGTCCGGACGGCGGCTCCGGGCCGCCCGCCGGGCTCGGATGGAGGTACGGGCTCGACGACGGTGAGGGTGTCCCCGGTCTCGTACGGCAGGTCGCCGTCGGGGGCCCAGAACGCCATCCGGCCCTCGCGGGGCAGTGCGGCGGGCAGGAAGACCGCGGCCCACGCGGCGGAGGGCGCCATGAGCCGCCCGGGCGGCCGCACCGGGGTGGCCGGGGTCGTCGCGGTCGTCATGGGTCACCTCCCGCCGGGTCTGTCGGACACTGTCTCCCCGACGATACGGGCGGGGTCTGACAACGGGGGCGCCACGGCTCCCGGGCGGTGCCGCCCCACCGCCGCGCGGGCGGGTCCGGCGTCGCCGTTCAGGCGGCGTGCGGCGGCCGGTACCGTTCCGGGGGCGCGCCTTCGAGCGGCTCGCGGTCCGGGCCGGGAGAACCCGGTCCCCGGGCGGAGCGGCGTTCCTCCGGCTGCTCGGGCGGTGCCTGCTCCTCGGCCGGGGCGGGGGCCGGGCCGACGGCCGGCGGCGGAGACGGGTGCGGAGGTGCGGCCGGAGGCGGCTGCGGGGCGGCTTCGGCCCGGGGCTCGGCCGGTGTCGCAGCCCGTTCCAGGAAGCGCAGCAGCTCCACGGGGAACGGGAGGACCAGGGTGGAGTTCTTCTCGGCTGCGACGGCGACAACGGTCTGGAGGAGGCGGAGCTGGAGGGCCGCCGGTTCCTCGGACATCGCCCCGGCGGCCTGGGCCAGCTTCTTGGACGCCTGGAGTTCGGCGTCCGCGTTGATCACCCGGGCCCGACGCTCACGGTCGGCCTCCGCCTGTCGCGCCATGGAACGCTTCATCGCCTCGGGCAGGGAGACGTCCTTGATCTCCACCCGGTCGATCTGGACGCCCCAGCCCATGGCCGGGCTGTCGATCATCAGCTCCAGCCCCTGGTTGAGCTGTTCGCGGTTGGAGAGCAGATCGTCCAGATCGCTCTTGCCGATGATGGAGCGGAGGGAGGTCTGCGCCATCTGGGAGACGGCGAAGCGGTAGTCCTCGACCTCGATCAGGGCGTTGGCCGCCTCCACCACCCGGAAGTAGACGACCGCGTCCACCCGGACGGTGACGTTGTCGCGGGTGATGCCCTCCTGGGCGGGCACGGGCATGGTCACGATCTGCATATTGACCTTGTGCAGCCGGTCCACCACCGGAACGATCATGGTGAAGCCGGGGGTTCTGACGCCGCCGTGCAGCCGTCCGAGCCGGAACACCACTCCGCGTTCGAACTGCTTGACGACCTTGGCCGCGGCGGCCGTGTAGACCGCTATCCCGGACGCCGCAGCCAGACTCGCGACCACCAGCTCCTCAATCATGGGGGCACCCCTTCCGTCCGGGCCGGACACCCCATTCCACACTCCACGGTATGCCCGCGGTGGTCCCCGGGCGAGGTCCGGCCGAGGCCGGACCTCGGGCCTTTCCGGCCGGGAGGTCGCCGGGAGGGCCGGGGGTCAGGAAGCCAGCGGCCTGACCTTGATCCAGGTGCCGTCGTCCGTCAGCACGGCTTCCGTCTCCAGATCCGCCTCGGCCAGACACTCCTCCAGCTGGGCGGGGGTCATGGGCCGGGAGCGGAAGGTCTGGGTCCAGGTCGCGTCCGCGAAGGCGTACTCCCCGTGGACGGAGTGCACACCGTCGCCGACCGGCTCCGAGGAGACGATCCGGACCCGATAGCCCGACGGGTCGACCCGCTCGCGGGGCACATTGGTGTGCCAGTCCGCGCCCTCGCGCTGGATGAGGATCCGGCCGCCTTCCTTGAGGTGTTTGCGACAGGTTCGAAGCATGCCCCGGCGCACGGCGGGATCTCCGGTATGGACGAGGAACGACGCCAGCATGACGACGTCGAACCGCTCGTCGAGGTCGAGTTCCTCGATGGAGGCGTGGACGGTACGGCGGGCACCGCTGATCCTGGCGAGCATGTCCGGTGATTCGTCCACCGCCGTGACGGCGAACCCCCGGGCGATCAGCGGATGGGTCACCCTGCCCGCCCCCGAGCCGAGTTCGAGTATCGAGGCGCCCGGTGGCACGGCCGCCTCGATCACATCGGGCTCGTTCCCGGCGGGCAGTCTGGCGTACATATCGACGGCGCAGCCGTCGGGGGTGATCGGTCCGGGGCCGGTTCCTTCGTATCCCTTACGCATCCGTACGGTCATACCCGCCCAACGAGCGGTGTCGCCGGGGTCGTTCCCGGGTGGCGACTTGTCGCCACCGGCTTTTGGCCCGGGGCCGGCCGGGGATCGTCCTCTCATCCGGACGAAGGTGCATGCTGGAGGGGAAGGAGCGATCACGATGCGCACGGGCAGTGAGCCGGTGACCGCACGCAGTCCGCTGCGGATGCGGTTCTGGCTGAGTGTGTGGGGACTGATCTGGGCGGGTGGCGGTACGGCGGTCTTCCTGCTGACGTCGCACCCCGGCTGGGCGGCCCTCTGCGGGGTCCTGCTGCTGATCGTTCTGGTCGATCTCGTCGTGGTGGTGCGGCATATCCGCCAGGGTCCGCACTTCCAGCCGGGCCGGGACATACCGCCGTACGAGCCGGTGCGCGAGGAGCACCACCGGACTGGTCCGGGTTCGGCGGGCCGGGCGCCGCCGGGCACCGGTCCTCCCGCCGGGTGAACGGCCGGAGGGATCAGGCCCCGCCGTCCTCCGGGGGCTGATCCCGCTGTTCCCGCTGGTCCTGCCCGGTCTCCCGCCGGTCGGAGCCGGGCGGGGTGTCGAACCGGGCCGCCCGCAGATACTCGGGCTTGGGGTCGAGGGCGGCGGCCAGCCGGAAGTGTCGTTTCGCCTGCTCGGGGCGGCCGGAGCGTTCAAAGGTACGGGCGAGGGCGAAGTGGGCGAAGGCGTTGTCGGGTTCGCGCTCCAGGACCAGTTCGAATTCGAGTTCCGCCGGGCGCAGTTGGGCGGCGGCGAAGAACGCCCGGGCGCGCAGCAGCCGGGCCGCCGTGTTCTCGGGATGGGCCGCGATCACCGAGTCCAGCAGCTTCACGGCGCCGCGCGGATCCCTCGCGGCGAGCAGTTGCTCCGCCGCTCGGTAGTCGATGACATGGGTGTGCGGATCACTTGTGGGCACGGTCGCATCCTTCCCCTCGATACCTGGTTCCAACACCGTTGCCGCCGGGCCTCTTCCGTCGGCGGCAGATCCACCGGGCGGAACCGTCGGGCCGGACGGGCCGATCCGGCGGGTGAGGCGGGGCGGGTCCGGGCCGGGCGGGGCGGGGCGACCGGGGTTCAGCCCGCCGGTGACGGAAGCCCGGCCACCACCGGGCCCGCGGCCATGACCAGCAGTCCGGCGACGACGAAGGCCCGGTCCAGAGCGGTCCGCTCACGGCCCGGGACGACGACGTCGCGCGGGTCGGCGGGATCGTAGGAGATCGGGACGGTGCTTCCGGCCGTCACGGTACCGAGGGGTACGGGGGCCGGGATCTCCACCACCCGGCCGTCCTCGGTGGTGTACTCCAGGAGTTCCCGGTCGGCTCCCGGCGGCGGGGGCTTCACCAGGGCTTCGGCGGTCCGGCCGCACTGCCGGATCCAACGGGTCCGGCGCAGTCCATGAGCGCCCGCGAGCACGGCGACGAGCCCGCCGAGGACGGTGAAAGCGGCGAAGACGGTCGGCATCGCCCCGATGCTAGAGGCGGGCCTCCGGTGGCGTGGCCCGTTTGACGGGACCCTGACGCGGAGTGTCCCGGGCCGGGTCAGGGAGACGTCGGTGCGGCCCGGCGGGTCAGCTCGGCCCAGACGGCGCGGACCCGGGGTTCCAGCTCCGCCAGCGGGCCGTCGTTGTCGATGATCAGATCGGCGACGGCGCGCCGCTGCTCCCGGGTGGCCTGGGCGGCCATCCGGGCCCTCGCCTCGGCCTCGGTCATACCCCGGTCCCGGACCAGCCGGTCCACCTGGGTCGCCGGGTCGGCGTCGACCACGACGACGAGGTCGTACAGGGACGCGAGTCCGTTCTCGGTGAGCAGGGGGACGTCGTGGACGACCACGGCGTCCGGGTCGGCCGCCGCGGCCAGCTCGGCGGACCGGGCCCGCACCAGGGGATGGACGATGGCGTTGAGCGCCGCGAGCCGTTCGGAGTCGGCGAAGACGAGGGAACCCAGCCTCGGCCGGTCGAGGGTGCCGTCGGGCCGGAGAACGTCGTCGCCGAACTCGGCCACGACGGCGGCCAGGCCGTCGGTACCGGGCTCGACGACCTCCCGGGCGATCCGGTCGGAGTCGATCAGCACCGCTCCGTACGACTCCAGCAACCGGGCGACCGCACTCTTGCCGGCGCCGATACCGCCGGTCAGGCCCACAGACAGCATGGGAGGCAGCTTATGCCCCGGGCGGGCGGGGCGTCCCGGGGCCCCTGCCCCGGTCAGGCGTCGCCCTCCCGCTCGGCGAGAAAGCGCTCGAACTCCAGCCCGATCTCGTCGGCGGACGGCAGATCCACCGGCTCGGCGACGAGATTGCCCCGGGTCTCGGCGCCCGCCACCGCGTCGTACTGGTGCTCAAGACCCTGGACGAGGGCGGTCAGTTCCTCGTCGCCCTCGCCGATCTGGCGCTCGATCTCGTTCTGGGTGCGATGGGCCGCGGTCCGCAGGGCGTGGGCGACCCCCGGGAGCACCAGACCGGTGGCGGCCGTGATGGCCTCCAGGGCGGTCAGCGCCGCGTCCGGATAGGCGGAGCGGGCCACATAGTGCGGCACATGGGCGGCGACCCCGAGAACGTCCCGGCCGGCCTTCATCAGCCGGTACTCGACCAGGGACTCGGCGCTGCCCGGCACCTGGGCCTCGTCGAAGGGGCTGCGATGACCCGGCATCAGATCGGTCCGGTTGCCGTGCGGGGTCAGTCCCACCGGGCGGGTGTGCGGTACGCCCATGGGGATGCCGTGGAAGTTGACCGAGAGCCGGACGCCGAGCCGCTTCACGATCTGGGCGACGGCGGCGGCGAAGAGTTCCCACTCGACATCCGGCTCGGGCCCGGAGAGCAGCAGGAACGGCGCGCCGGTGGCGTCCTGGACGAGGCGGACCTCGATGGCGGGCGTCTCGTAGGCCGTCCAGCGGTCGCGCCGGAACGTCAGCAGGGGCCGCCGGGCCCGGTAGTCCACCAGCCGGTCGTGGTCGAAGACGGCCACCGGCTGGTGCGGGAGGGTGGCCAGGAGATGGTCGACGATCTGCTCACCGGTCTCGCCGGCGTCGATGTAGCCGTCGAAGTGGTACAGCATGACCAGACCGGCCGACTCCTGGGCGAGCGCCATGTCGACAACGGCGAGACCCTGGGGGTCCCATGTGTACAAATCCTGGGGATCAGCCACGATTACCGCTCCTCCTCGTGTTCTCACTCAAGAACGCGGAGTGACGGCCCGGCATTCCCTCTCGCGCCGAAGCATGGTCGGCGCCACCCGGACGGGGGACATCGGACGGCGCCCCCGTTCCGGGTTACGGGGTCCGGCGGAACGGCCGCTCCACGACGGTGCCAGGGAACGCCGACGGGCCCGCCCCCGAAGGGACGGGCCCGCTGGTTCAGCCGTGGATCAGTGGATCAGAGCGTCAGCTCTGGCCACCGGCCAGCTTCTCGCGCAGGGCGGCGAGGGCCTCGTCCGACGCCAGGGCGCCGGAGTTGTCGTCCGACTCCGAGGAGTACGAACCACCGGTCGGCGCGGCGGCCGGAGCGGCGGTGCCACCCTCGGCAGCGGCGGCCTCGTCGGCCTCGCGGGACTTGATGACCTGAGCCTGGTGCTGCTCGAAGCGCTGCTGCGCCTCGGCGTACTGGGTCTCCCACGCCTCGCGCTGGGTCTCGAAGCCCGGCAGCCAGTCGTTGGTCTCCGGGTCGAAGCCCTCGGGGTAGATGTAGTTGCCCTGGTCGTCGTAGGACGCGGCCATGCCGTACAGGGTCGGGTCGAACTCGACCGACGCCGGGTCGGCACCGAAGGACTCGTTGGCCTGCTTCAGCGACAGCGAGATCCGGCGACGCTCGAGGTCGATGTCGATGACCTTGACGAAGATCTCGTCGTTGACCTGGACGACCTGCTCCGGGATCTCCACGTGGCGCTCGGCCAGCTCGGAGATGTGGACCAGACCCTCGATGCCCTCGTCCACGCGGACGAACGCACCGAACGGAACCAGCTTGGTGACCTTGCCGGGGACGACCTGGCCGATCTGGTGCGTCCGGGCGAACTGCTGCCACGGGTCTTCCTGGGTCGCCTTCAGCGACAGGGAGACGCGCTCGCGGTCCATGTCGACGTCCAGGACCTCGACCGTGACCTCCTGGCCGACCTCGACGACCTCGGACGGGTGGTCGATGTGCTTCCAGGACAGCTCGGAGACGTGGACCAGACCGTCGACGCCACCCAGGTCCACGAAGGCACCGAAGTTGACGATCGAGGACACCACACCGGACCGCACCTGGCCCTTCTGGAGGGTGGTGAGGAAGGTCTGGCGGACCTCGGACTGGGTCTGCTCCAGCCAGGCACGGCGGGACAGGACCACGTTGTTGCGGTTCTTGTCCAGCTCGATGATCTTCGCCTCGAGCTCCTTGCCGACGTACGGCTGGAGGTCGCGGACACGGCGCATCTCGACCAGGGAGGCCGGGAGGAAGCCGCGGAGGCCGATGTCGAGGATGAGACCACCCTTGACGACCTCGATGACGGTACCGGTGACGATGCCGTCCTCTTCCTTGATCTTCTCGATGGTGCCCCAGGCACGCTCGTACTGGGCGCGCTTCTTCGAGAGGATCAGGCGGCCTTCCTTGTCCTCCTTCTGAAGGACCAGGGCCTCGATCTCGTCGCCGACCTTGACGACCTCGTTGGGGTCGACGTCGTGCTTGATCGAGAGCTCGCGGCTCGGGATGACACCTTCGGTCTTGTAACCGATGTCGAGCAGGACCTCGTCCCGGTCGACCTTCACGATGACGCCGTCGACGATGTCGCCGTCGTTGAAGTACTTGATCGTCTCGTCGATCGCGGCGAGGAAGGCTTCCTCGTTACCGATGTCGTTGACCGCTACCTGCGGGGTGGTGGCGGTGGTCTCGGTGCTGCTCGTCATGTGGGAAAGGGCTCCGGTACGGACATTGAAGTCGTAGGTACTGCTACGCCGAGAGCCCGTATCGCAGCTGCAAGAAGCCGGACAGCCTTGGAGGCACCGACCCGGACGATCACCCGGAGCCCGTTGGGGCCCCGGGAGAACGACTCCATCCGGAGACGCCTCGTGAACCGAGGGGACATACATCACAGATGCGAGCGCGGCCTGCTCCGTCTGAGGCGCGCAGGCCCGCAGCGCAACTTGTAGCATACGGGGGCAGCCGGAGACGGTCAATGCGCGAAGGCGCACACCCGGGGCGGAACGCCCTATAACCGGCACAACTGAGGTTTGCTGAGGCCACCATGGCCGCCGGTGGTCACGCTGAACGCAAACTACAACCACGGTGAAGATGAGCCAAGACGTCCGAGGTCCCCGGGATTCCTCCGGACCGTCCGCGCGAAACGCGCCCGGCACGGGCGGCCCGGCGGACCGAGCGGAACCCGTATACGCGACAGGCATGACAGACATGGCAGGCATGACAGAGACGACGGACAGCACGGACCCGGCCGAGACCGAGGCGGAGGCCACCCGCCGTGCCGCCGGGACCACCGAGAGCAGCCGGGCCAGCCGGGGCTGGTGGGACCGGAACGCCGACGAGTACCAGCGCGACCACGGCGCCTTCCTCGGCGACGACCGCTTCGTCTGGGGGCCCGAGGGGCTGGACGAGGAGGACGCCGCGCTGCTGGGACCGCCCGAGTCGCTGAAGGGGCTCGACGTCCTGGAGATCGGGGCGGGGGCGGCGCAGTGCTCCCGCTGGCTGGCGGCGCGGGGCGCGCGACCGGTGGCGCTCGACCTCTCCCACCGCCAGTTGCAGCACGCGCTGCGGATCGGCGGCGGGCTGGAGCTGGTGCAGGCGGACGCGGGCGCGCTGCCCTTCCGTGACGGCTCCTTCGATCTGGCGTGCTCCGCCTACGGGGCGATCCCGTTCGTGGCGGACCCGGTCGCGGTCTTCGCCGAGATCCACCGGGTGCTGCGGCCGGGCGGGCGCTGGGTCTTCTCGGTCACCCATCCGCTGCGCTGGGCGTTCCCCGACGAGCCGGGCCCGGAGGGCCTCAGCGTCGCGGCGTCGTACTTCGACCGCACTCCCTATGTGGAGCAGGACGAAGAGGGGCGCGCGGTCTATGTGGAGCACCACCGGACCGTCGGCGACCGGGTGCGGGACGTGGTGGCGGGCGGTTTCCGGCTCGTGGACCTGGTGGAGCCGGAGTGGCCCGCGTGGAACGCCCAGGAGTGGGGCGGCTGGTCCCCGCTGCGAGGCAATCTGATCCCCGGCACGGCGATCTTCGTCTGCGTCCGGGACTGATCCGGGACCGGGGCGCCGCCCGTACGGAAACGACCGCGCGGACGGCCCGGCGCCCCGGTTCGCGGGGGCGGGTGACACTGGGCGCATGATCCGAACCGAAGCGCTCGACCGGCTCCCGGTCCGCGACCGCGTGCCCGATCTGCTGGCGGCGCTCGACTCCCGCGGTACGGCGGTGCTCCACGCCCCGCCGGGCACCGGCAAGACGACGCTGGTCCCGCTGGCGCTGGCCGGCCTGACCGGCGCGGGGCCGCTCCGGAGCGTGCTGGTGGCCGAGCCCCGGCGGATGGCGGTACGCGCCGCGGCCCGCCGGATGGCCTGGCTCCTGGGCCAAGAGGTCGGCGACCAGGTCGGCTATACGGTCCGGGGCGATCGCAGGGCCGGTCCCGCGACCCGGGTCGAGGTGGTGACCACGGGGGTACTGCTCCAGCGGCTGCAGCGCGATCCGGAGCTTCCGGGCGTGGATGTCGTCCTGCTCGACGAGTGCCATGAGCGGCATCTCGACGCCGATACGGCGCTCGCCTTCCTCGTCGACGTCCGGTCCGCCCTGCGGCCGGAGCTGGGGCTGGTCGCCGCGTCCGCCACGAGCGATGTGGACGCCTGGGCCGCACTGCTGACCTCGGCGGACGGCTCGGAGCCCGCGCCGGTGGTCTGCGGCGGGGGCCGGGGCTTCGACTCGGCGGTGCGTTACGCGCCGCCGCCGGCCGGGATCAGGCCCGCCCACGGGACCCGGGTGGATCAGGCGCTGCTCCGGCATGTCGCGGCGACCATCCGGACGGCGCTGGCCCGGCACGAGGGCGATGTGCTCTGTTTCCTCCCGGGCACCGGCGAGATCGCCCGGACCGCCGTCCTGCTGGCCGGTGCGGACGCGGAGGTCCTGCAACTCCACGGGCGGGCTCCGGCGGCCGTCCAGGACGCGGTGCTACGGGGCGGCGGGGAGCGGCGCCGGGTGGTGCTGGCGACCTCGGTGGCGGAGTCGAGCCTGACGGTGCCGGGCGTACGGATCGTGGTCGATTCGGGGCTGGCCCGGGAGCCCCGGACGGATCACGCGCGGGGTCTGGGGTCGTTGACGACGGTGCCGGTCTCCGCTGCGGGGGCGACCCAGCGGGCGGGCCGGGCGGGCCGGGAGGCCCCGGGGACGGTCTACCGCTGCTGGGCGGAGGCGGACGACGGCAGGCGGGCGCGGTTCCCGGCGCCGGAGATCCGGGTCGCCGATCTGACCTCGTTCGCCCTGCGGGTGGCGTGCTGGGGTGATCCGTCGGCGCGGGGGCTCGCCCTGCTGGACGCGCCGCCCGGCGGGGCGATGGCCGCGGCGGGGGCCGTACTGCGGTCGGTCGGCGCGGTGGACCGGGAGGGCCGGGCGACGGAGCGCGGCACGCGGATGGCCCGGCTCGGGGTGCATCCCCGGCTCGCCCGGGCCCTGCTGGACGGCGCCGGGCGGGTCGGCGCGGACCGGGCGGCGGCGGTGGTGGCGCTGCTGAGCGAGGAGCCGCCGCGGGAGTACGGGGACGATCTGGCCGCGGTCTGGCGGGCCGCCCGCCGGGGCGGGGACGGCTATCCGGCCCGCTGGCGTGCGGAGACCCGGCGGCTGGCGGCGGCGCTGCGCGCGGTGGAGCCGGCCGGGCCGGACGCCGGGGAGGACGGCGGGCTCTCGGACGACGCGGTGACGGGCCTGGTGACGGCGCTGGCCTATCCGGAGCGGGTGGCGCGGGCCCGGGGCGAGGGAATGTTCCTGATGGCGTCGGGCACCCGGGGCGAGGTGGCGGCGGGTTCCGCCGTACGGGGTGCTCCCTGGCTGGCGGTCGCGGTGGCGGACCGGCCGGTGTCGGCGGCGTCCGCCCGGATCCGGCTGGCGGCCCCGGTCGACGAGGCGACCGCCCTGTCGGCCGCGGACCGGCTGCTGGCCGAGGCGGAGGAGGTCGGCTGGGAGGACGGTGCGCTGATCGCCCGGACCGTACGGCGGCTGGGGGCCGTGGAGCTGTCGTCGCGGCCGTTGACGCGGCCGGATCCGGACCGGGTGCGGGCGGCGGTGCTCGACGGGCTCCGCCGGGAGGGTCTCGGGCTGCTGCACTGGACGCGGGAGGCCGAGGGACTGCGGGACCGGCTGGCGTTTCTGCGCCGGACGGTGGGCGACCCCTGGCCGGATGTCACGGACGAGGCGCTGCTGGAGCGGGCCGGGGAGTGGCTGGAGCCGGAGCTGTCGCGGGTCCGGCGGGCGGCGGATCTGGGGCGGATCCACGCCGGGACGGGGCTGCGGCGGCTGCTGCCCTGGGCGGGCGGTGCGGCGGCCCGGCTGGACGAGCTGGCCCCGGAGCGGATCGAGGTGCCGAGCGGTTCGCGGGTCAGGGTGGAGTACGGCGGGGAGCGGCCGGTACTGGCGGTGAAGTTGCAGGAGTTGTTCGGGCTGCGGGAGACCCCGGAGGTGGCGGGGGTGCCGGTGCTGGTCCATCTGCTGTCCCCGGCCGGGCGGCCGGCGGCGGTCACCGCCGATCTGGCGTCGTTCTGGCGGGACGGGTATCGCGCGGTCCGGGCGGAGCTGCGCGGGCGATATCCCAGGCATCCGTGGCCCGAGGACCCCTCGACGGCGCAGCCGACCCGTCACACCCGGGCGCGGGCGCCCCGATAAGGGAGTTCGGGGGGCGCCCCGATGGCGTGCCGGAGCCGGGGTGCCGTGGCGGGCGGGGCCGGGGAGGTTCGGCGGGCAAGCCGGTCTCCCCGGACGCGGCGCCCGGACGCGGCGCCCGGATACGGCATCCGGATACGACCCGGGTACGGCACCGCCCCCGCGCCGTTGTGTCGGCGGGGGGCGGTGCGAGTGTCCTCGGTCGTACGGCCGGTCAGTTCGCGGTCGCGGCGGGCGAGGCGGAGGTGCCGGGGTTCGGCTCGGCGGGCACCTCGACCTTCAGCTCGACATAAACGATCTGGCCGCCCGCCAGCTCCACCCGGAGGCGGAAAGTGCCGGTCAGATCGTCGGCGTGGAGTTCGGGGAGGGCGAGGATCCCCTTGGTGTCGGTGGTCAGTCCGTCGAGGGTCCGCAGCCGGGTCTCCTCGGCGCCCTGGAAGTAGGGGCCCTTCCGCGCGGGAACCCACGTGCCGTCCTTGTCGGTCTCCTCGACGGTGACCCGGGCCGCGACACCGGGTGCGACGGTGTCGCGGTAGGTGGCCTTGACGACCACGGCATGGGCGAACTTCGCGCCCGGCGCGGCCGTCATGTCCTTGCCGTCGGTCCAGACGGCCTTGTCGGCGGCGCGCTGGGTGACCTTTCCGGCGAAGGTGATGGGCGAGACCTTGTGGCCGACGACCGCGGCGCGTACGGCGAAGGAGCCGGTACGGTCGCCCGCCTCGATGACGGGCGCGGTGACCTTGCCGTCCGCGCCGGTACGCAGGACGACGGTCTTCTTCTGCCCGGCGAACACGGTGCCGGTGAAGCCGGAGATGTCGAACCGGACCTGCTGTCCGGCGGCCGGGCGGCCCGTGCCGCTCCTGACCCGTACGGTGACCCGCTCGTCGGCGTCCCGGCCGGCCATGACGGTCAGCGGGCCGGTGCCCGCGTTCACGATGGAGCCGACGGGCGCGGTGTCGACGGGCGGCGGCTTCGGCCCGACGGGCGGCTTCGGCTGCGGCTTCGGCGGCTTGGGGTCGCCGTTGCCGGGCGTGGTCGGCGGCTTCGGTTCCGGACGGTCCGTCCCCGGTGACTTCGGCGGGGTGGTGACGGGCGGGGTCGTGGTGGTGCCGCCGCCGTTGGTCCGGTTGCTGTCGGGGCCGTTCGGGTTCGGGGGTACGCCCTTGCCGTCGGGCACGGTGTGGGTGCCCCGCTTGTAGTACTCGAACCAGGACAGGACGGTGTTCAGATACTCCCGCGAGCGGTTGTAGCCGAGGATGGCCCGTTCGAGGTCCTGCGGCTGGGTGAGGTCGCGGTCGTTGGCGCAGAGGTAGCGCCCGGCCGCGAGGGCCGCGTCGTAGATGTTGTTGGGGTCCTTGCGCCCGTCGCCGTTGGCGTCCTGGCCCCAGGTGGCCCAGGTCGACGGAATGAACTGCATGGGGCCGACGGCCCGGTCGTAGACCGTGTCGCCGTCGTAAGCGCCGTCGTCGGTGTCGGGGATATTGGCGAAGCCGACGCCGTTGAGGACCGGGCCGCGGATCGGGGAGAGGGTGGTGCCGTTGGCGTCCACCCGGCCGCCGCGCGCCTGGCCCGACTCGACCTTGCCGATGGCGGCGAGCAGTTGCCAGGGGACCTTGCAGCCCGGGTCGGAGGCCGCGATAGTCTCCTCGGCGCGCTTGTAGGCCGCGAGGACGGTCGCGGGGATGCCGGACTCGGCGTGACCGGCGGGGCTCATGGTGCCGCTCGGGCCGGTGGGCGCGGGGGACTTCAGCGGCGGGAGGTCGGTGTAGTACGGGGAGTCGCCGCTGACCGGGGTGCCGGGCGGCGGGTTGACGCCGTCGGACAGCTCGTCCGGAGTGGACTGGCTGTCCCCCGATATCGCCTGGGTGACGCCCGGCGCCTGGGACGCGGAGAGCGCGGCGACGGCCGCCGCCGCCACCGCCGTGGTGGTCGCTCCCCTGCGCAGTCGGCGGCTGAAATGCGCTCCCATGAAGCTGTCCCCTCCCGTGGCGGTCTCCCCGCTCCCCTGTGCCTCGACCCGGCCGACCCTACGTCACCGGGGCCGACGGGTCAGTGGCGCCTGACCGGTTTTCACCACTTCGCCACCTCATGACGGCCGGGTAGTTGGACCGGGTTCGTCGAAGAGGACGGACGAACTCCGAGGTGGTGCCGGTTGCACGGGGCCGGAAACCGGGCAGGCCCGGACCGGAGCGGCGCCGGGCGGCGGCACGATATCGCCGCCCGCCCGGGGGCCCGGGCGCCCCCGGCGTACCGCCGCGTAAGGCGGTACGCCGGGGGACACGGCCGGGTCAGTGCGCGGCGGACTCCCAGTCGGTGCCGACACCGACCGATACGTCCAGCGGGGCGCTCAGTTCGGCGGCGCCGGACATCTCCCGGCGGACCAGGGCCTCCACATCGGCCCGCTCGCCGGGCGAGATCTCCAGCACGATTTCGTCGTGGACCTGGAGCAGCAGCCGGGAGCCGAGCCCGGCGTCCCGCAGGGCGTCGTCCACCCGCAGCATGGCGATCTTGACGATATCCGCGGCGGTGCCCTGGATCGGGGCGTTGAGCGCCATCCGCTCGGCGGCCTCGCGGCGCTGCCGGTTGTCGCTGGTGAGGTCGGGCAGATAGCGGCGGCGGCCGAACATGGTGGCGGTGTAGCCCGTGGCCCGGGCCTCCTCGACCACGTGGTGGAGATAGTCCCGGACGCCGCCGAACCGCTCGAAGTAGGTGTCCATCAGGGCCCGGGCCTCGCCCGCCTCGATGTTCAGTTGCTGGGAGAGGCCGAAGGCGGAGAGGCCGTACGCCAGTCCGTACGACATGGCCTTGATCTTGCGGCGCATCTCGGCGTCGACGGCGGAGGTCTCGACGCCGAAGACCTGGGAGGCCACCGTGTTGTGCAGATCCTCGCCCGAGGTGAACGCCCTGATGAGGCCCTCGTCCTGGGAGAGATGGGCCATCACCCGCAGTTCGATCTGGCTGTAGTCGGCGGTCATCAGGGACTCGAAGCCCTCGCCGACGACGAAGCCGCGGCGGATGGCCCGGCCCTCGTCGGTGCGCACCGGCACGTTCTGCAGATTGGGGTCGGTGGAGGAGAGCCGTCCGGTGGCCGCGACGGTCTGGCTGAAGGTGGTGTGGATCCGGCCGTCGGTGGCGATGGTCTTGATCAGGCCCTCGACGGTGGAGCGCAGCCTGGCCTGCTCCCGGTGCCGGAGCATGATCACCGGGAGTTCGTGGTCGGTCTGTCCGGCGAGCCAGGCCAGGGCGTCCGCGTCGGTGGTGTACCCCGTCTTGGTCTTCTTGGTCTTGGGGAGGTTCAGCTCCCCGAAGAAGACCTCCTGGAGCTGCTTGGGCGAACCCAGGTTGAACTCGTGCCCGACGGCGGCGTGGGCCTCCTTGACCGCCTGCTGGACGGCTCCGGCGAAGAGCTGCTCCATGGCCTCGAGATGGGCCCGGTCGGCGGCGATGCCATGGCGTTCCATCCGGGCCAGCAGCAGTGACGTCGGCAGCTCCATGTCGTGGAGCAGGTCGGTGGCGCCGACCTCCGTGAGCCGGGTGGCGAGGGCGTCCCCGAGGTCGAGGACGGCCCGGGCCTGCGCCATCAGGGCATCGGCCTCGGCGTGCTCGTCGGCGCCGAAGGCGAGCTGGCCGTCGGCGGCGGGCGGGGCCAGCTCACGGCCCAGGTACTCGACGGCGAGGGCGTCCAGGGCGAAGGACCGGCGGCCGGGCTTGACCAGATAGGCGGCGAGGGCGGTGTCCGTGGCGATGCCGTCGAGCCGCCAGCCCCGCTCGGGGAAGACCCGCAGGGCTTCCTTGGCGCCGTGCAGCACCTTGGGGCGGGCCGGGTCGGCGGCCCAGTCGGCGAAGGCCCGCTCGTCGGCCTCGTCGAGCCGGGCGGGGTCGAACCAGGCGGCCTTGCCGTCGGCGGCGGCGAGCGCGATCTCGCTGATCTCACCGGCACCGAGCTTCCATACGGTGACGGCGGCCATCCCCAGCGGCTGATCGCCGTGGGCGGCGAGCCAGGGCGCGACCTCGCCCGCGCCGAGGACGGCGCCGTCCAGCTCGACACCGGCCGCGGGGGCCGGGGCGGCCTCCTCGGCCGCTCCGGGGTCGACGGCCAGCAGACGATCCCGCAGGCTGGGATTACGGATCTCCAGAACTTCCAGGAAGCCCTGGAGGGCCGCCCGGTCGTACGGCGCGCGCTCCAGCTCGGCGACGGTGCGCTCCAGCTCGACGTCCCGGACCAGCTCGGTCAGATGGCGGTTGAGCTTGACGGCGTCGAGATGGTCCCGGAGGGACTGGCCGACCTTGCCCTTGACTTCGTCGGCGCGCTCCACCAGCTCGGCGAAGGAACCGAACTGGTTGATCCACTTGGTCGCGGTCTTCTCGCCGACGCCGGGGATGCCGGGAAGATTGTCGGACGGGTCGCCGCGCAGGGCCGCGAAGTCCGGATACTGCCCGGGGGTCAGTCCGTACTTCTCCTGGACCTTCTCGGGGGTGAAACGGGTCAGCTCGGAGACGCCCTTGGTCGGGTACAACACCGTGGTGTGCTCGGACACGAGCTGGAAGGAGTCCCGGTCGCCGGTGACGATGAGGACCTCGAAACCGGCCTCCTCGGCGCGGGTCGCGAGGGTGGCGATGATGTCGTCGGCCTCGAAGCCGTCGACGGCGAAGCGGACCGCGTTCATCGTGTCCAGCAGCTCGCCGATCAGCTCCACCTGCCCCTTGAACTCGTCGGGGGTGGCGGAGCGGTTGGCCTTGTACTCCGGATAGTCGTTCGACCGCCAGGTCTTGCGGGACACGTCGAACGCCACCGCGAAGTGCGTGGGCGCCTCGTCACGCAGGGTGTTCGCCAGCATCGACGCGAAGCCGTAGATGGCATTGGTCGTCTGGCCGCTCGCGGTGGTGAAGTTCTCCGCGGGCAGCGCGAAGAACGCCCGGTACGCCAGGGAGTGCCCGTCCATGAGGAGCAGACGCGGTCGCTCCGCACGGCCGCCGCGGGTGTCGTCAGAGGTCTTCTTCGATGCTGTCTCAGCCACGGGACGATCCTGCCACGCCCCACTGACAATGACGTCCACGACGGGTTCGCTCGTACGGGGGGCGGTGCCGCGGGCCCGTACCCGGCGGGCCTCGTACGGGCCCGCTTACGGACCGCCGTCACGTTCCGCGACCGGCCACGGCCGGGCGGGTCACAGCCGGGCGGGGCCGGTGACCCGGGGGTTGTCGGTGGGGCGTGACAGGATGGTCCGTGTCAGCCCGCCGCGCGCGGCCGACCCGGCGCGGACCCGGCCGTCCGAGGCCGCCCGGTCCGGCGAAAGGGGAGCACGATGGCCACGAAACCGCCCGTGGGCGACCCGGTGCAGGACGCCCCCGAGATCGGCCCGCCCGGGCACTCGGCCGCGGGACTCCCCGGGGTCGCGCACACCCTGAGGACCGCGCGGGAGCAGATGGGCGTGGCCCGTTCGGTCCGGACGCTGCTCAAGGTCAACCAGAAGGACGGCTTCGACTGTCCGGGGTGCGCCTGGCCCGAGGACGCCGAGAAGCGGCATCTCGCGGAGTTCTGCGAGAACGGGGCGAAGGCGGTCGCCGAGGAGGCGACGCTGCGCCGGGTCACCCCGGAGTTCTTCGCCGGGCATCCGGTGTCGGAGCTGGCGGAGCGCAGCGGTTACTGGCTGGGGCAGCAGGGCCGGATCACCGAGCCGGTCTATCTGCCGGAGGGCGGCGACCGGTACGAGCCGGTGAGCTGGGAGCGGGCGTTCTCGATCGTCGCCGAGGAGCTGCGGGCCCTCGAATCGCCCGACGAGGCGGTGTTCTACACCTCGGGGCGGACCAGTAACGAGGCCGCGTTCCTCTTCCAGCTGTTCGTCCGGGAGTTCGGCACGAACAATCTGCCCGACTGCTCCAACATGTGCCACGAGTCGTCGGGCTCCGCGCTGACCGAGACCCTCGGCGTCGGCAAGGGCAGTGTGTCCCTGGAGGATCTGCACCGGGCCGATCTGATCGTGGTCGCCGGGCAGAACCCCGGGACCAACCACCCCCGGATGCTGAGCGCGCTGGAGAAGGCCAAGAAGGCCGGGGCGCGGATCATCTCCGTCAACCCGCTGCCGGAGGCCGGTCTCGAACGGTTCAGGAATCCGCAGACGGCACGCGGTCTGCTGCGCGGCACCGAGCTGGCGGATCTCTTCCTGCGGATCCGGATCGGCGGCGACCAGGCGCTGTTCCGGATGTGGAACCGGCTGGTCCTCGAAGCCGACGGCGGGGTCGACGAGGAGTTCGTCCGTACGCACACCCACGGGTTCGAGGAGTTCGCGGCGGCGGCCCGGGCCGCCGACTGGGCGGAGACCCTCACGGCGACCGGCCTGGAGCGGGCCGACATCGAACGCGCCGCGGCGATGCTGCTGGCGTCGGAGCGGACCGTGGTGTGCTGGGCGATGGGCCTCACCCAGCACAAGCACGCCGTGGCCACCATCCGCGAAGTGGTCAATCTGCTGCTGCTGCGCGGGGCCGTGGGCCGCCCGGGGGCCGGGGTCTGCCCCGTCCGGGGCCACTCCAATGTGCAGGGCGACCGGACCATGGGGATCTTCGAGCGGCCCGCGCCCGCGTTCCTGGACGCCCTGGAGAAGGAGTTCGGCTTCACGCCGCCGCGCGAACACGGCTATGACGTGGTCCGGTCGATCCGGGCCCTGCGCGACGGCGACGCGAAGGTCTTCTTCGCGATGGGCGGCAATTTCGTGGCCGCCTCGCCGGACACCGCGGTGACCGAGGACGCCGTGCGCCGGGCCCGGCTGACGGTCCACGTCTCCACCAAACTCAACCGCTCCCACACGGTGACCGGGCGGCGGGCCCTGATCCTGCCGACCCTCGGGCGTACGGACCGCGACGTCCAGGCGGGCGGACGGCAGTTCGTGACCGTCGAGGACTCGATGGGGATGGTGCACGCGTCGCGCGGCAATCTGCCGCCCGCGAGCCCCGTACTGCTCTCCGAACCGGCGATCGTGGCCCGGCTGGCCCGAGCCGTCCTCGGCCCCGGGTCGCGTACGCCGTGGGAGGAGTTCGAACGGGACTACGGGGCGATCCGCGACCGGATCGCCCGTGTGGTCCCCGGCTTCGAGGACTTCAACGCGAAGGCGGCCCGCCCGGGCGGCTTCACCCTGCCGCACGCGCCCAGGGACGAACGGCGGTTCCCCACCGCGACGGGCCGGGCGAACTTCACGGCGGCGCCGGTGGAGTACCCCCGGGTGCCGCCGGGGCGGCTGCTGTTGCAGACCCTGCGGTCCCACGACCAGTACAACACCACGATCTACGGCCTCGACGACCGTTACCGGGGAGTACGGGGCGGGCGCCGCGTCGTACTGGTGCACCCGGCGGACGCCGGGGAACTGGGACTGCCCGACGGGTCGTACGCGGATCTGGTCGGCGAGTGGAAGGACGGTGTGGAGCGGCGGGCGCCCGGGTTCCGGGTCGTGCACTATCCGACCGCGCGGGGGTGCGCCGCCGCGTACTACCCGGAGACCAATGTGCTGGTGCCGCTGGACTCCACGGCGGACACCAGCAACACCCCCGCGAGCAAATCGGTGGTGATCCGGCTGGAGCGGTGCGGCCCGGAGCGCGACTGAGGCGGTACGGCCGGGCGGAGCGCGCAGCAGGGCGCGTACCGGGTGCGCGGCAGACGTGTGCGGGCGGGGGTCTACGGGGCCGGGGTGATCGCGGGTGTGCGCAACGGCACCCACCGGCGACCTAAGCACGCGCTCAGCCATCTGATATGACGGTGCAGCAAGCACGCAACGACGCACCGGAACGACCGAGATCGGAGCCGCGCCCATGGGCGAGCAGCACACCGTGAAGTTCCCGCAGGACATCGTCGACGAGTACGCGGCACTGGGGGTCGACCTGCCCGCGCTCTTCTCCGCCGGAAACCTGGGCGACCGAATGGGCGTACGCATCCTGGAGGCGTCCGCCGAGCGAGTCGTCGGCACCATGCCCGTCGAGGGCAACACCCAGCCGTACGGGCTGCTGCACGGCGGGGCGTCCGCGGTCCTGGCCGAGACCCTGGGGTCGGTGGGCGCCATGCTGCACGGGCGCAGCGCCAAGATGGCGGTGGGCGTGGACCTCAACTGCACCCATCACCGGGGCGCACGGTCCGGACTGGTGACGGGGGTCGCGACGCCGGTGCACCTGGGGCGGTCCACGGCGACGTACGAGATCGTGATCACGGACGAGCGGGAGAAGCGGGTCTGCTCGGCGCGGCTCACCTGTCTGCTGCGGGACATCGAGGGGTGACCCGGGGGCGCCCCGTCTGCTCCGGCGCTCCGGGGCGCCGCCCCATCGCCCGGGGGCCTGATGTTGTCGGCGGCCTGCGGGCCGCATGTGGCTTGTCGCGCCGTTCCTCCCCCTATGCCTTCGGCGATGGGGACCCCCAGCGCCTTGGCCCTCCGGGTGAGGCCCACAACCCGGGTCTCGCCCGGCGACCTGATGTTGTCGGCGGCCTGCGGACCGCCCGTGGCTGGTCGCGCAGTTCCCCGCGCCCCTAAAAGCTCCCCGCCTCTGGGAAGGGGGCGACCTCCGGGCGGGGTAGTGCCTCCTTTGGTTCGCCGGGGGCTGCGCTCTGTGAGCGGGGGCGATGGCGGTGGTGGGGTACGCACTCTGTGTGATCTTCGCGGGGTGAGGGCGGAGGGGCGGTTTCGGTGGGCGCAATAGAGGCGTCATGTGCAGGTCACCGGGGATCTTCCGGGGCGGGCAACCCGGCAGAGGTGTAAGGGCGTTCGAAGCGCCCCCTCGCGGCCCGCGGGCGGGGCGGCCGGTTTCGGTGGCGTGGACACCTCACCAGTCGTGATGCGTCTACGCGGATCAATCCGCCGCCGCCCGGGCGGCATTCATCTCTCGCACCCGGCTCCGGGACGAACACCCGTCACCCGCCCGCGCGTTCCGGGAATCATGTGACGCAGAGATGAATGCATATGCCATATAAGATATCGCGCCCCGGTGCGGAAATTACTCTCCGTAATGATGAACAGGGTGCGGAAGCAGTCCCTCCGCCCCGTTTTCCCGTACTCGACGGTCGGCAGCACCCCAAGATCGTGATAGGGGGTCCGACAGGAGCAAGATCCCCTCAAGGGCCTGAGCGGAACAGGGCGTTCTCACCATGTGAGCAGCCGGAAGTCGGAGAAGGACGCCCCGAAGTGCCCTCATTCGGGTGTACCGATATGCGACCTCGATAACAAGAGCGTCACATCCTGACTTCCCTAGTGCCCTGTCCAACCACCTCCGCTTAGAGTCACCGCCAGTCACCGCGCCGCCGGGCGCATATCAGCACCGCGCATTCCGGAACGGCCCGGCGACGAACGGCACCTCTAGGGGGAGGGCCGTGCCAGGGAAAGGACTTATCGTGCGAAACCGTTCCTTGCTCATACTTACCGCCGTGGTCACCACGGGAGCGCTTACCCTCACCGCCTGCGGATCGCGCGACGACGACAAGAAGAACGACGACAAGGGCAGCAGCGCCAAGACCACCGTGGTCATCGGCATCGACGCGCCGCTGACCGGCTCGCTCTCCGCGCTCGGCCAGGGCATCAAGAACTCGGTGGACCTCGCGGCCAAGACCGCGAACAAGGAGAACACCGTTCCCGGCATCGAGTTCAAGGTCGAGGCGTACGACGACCAGGCGCTGCCGGGCCCGGGCCAGCAGAACGCCATCAAGCTGGTCGCCAACAAGGACGTCCTGGGCGTCGTCGGCCCGCTGAACTCGGGCGTCGCCCAGTCGATGCAGGGCGACTTCGGCAAGGCGAAGCTGACGCAGGTCTCGCCGGCCAACACCAACCCGGCGCTCTCCCAGGGCGACAAGTGGGGCTCGGGCGAGAAGAAGCGGCCCTTCGACACGTACTTCCGTACCGCCACCACGGATGTGATCCAGGGCAAGTTCGCGGCGCAGTACCTCTTCAACGAGGCCAAGAAGAAGAAAGTCTTCGTCGTCGACGACAAGCAGACCTACGGCGCCGGTCTGGCGGCCATCTTCGCGGACGAGTTCAAGAAGCTCGGCGGCACCGTGGTCGACACCGACAAGGTCACCGTCAAGGAGACCGACTTCTCCCCCACCGCCGACAAGATCAAGGCGTCCGGCGCCGACTCGGTCTTCTTCGGCGGCCAGTACCCGGAGGGCGGTCTGCTCTCCGACCAGATCAAGAAGGCCGGCGCCAATATCCCCACCATGGGTGGCGACGCGCTCTACGACCCCGCCTTCATCAAGGCGTCCGGGCAGTCCAACGACGGTGACCTGGCCACGTCCGTCGGCTACCCGATCGAGATGCTGCCGACCGCCAAGAAGTTCATCGAGAACTACAAGGCGGGCGGCTACAAGGACCCGTACGCGGCGTACGGCGGCTACTCCTACGACGCCGCCTGGGCCATCATCCAGGCCGTGAAGGCGGTCGTCGACGCGAACGGCGGCAAGGTCCCGAGCGACGCCCGGGCCAAGGTCACCGAGGCCATGGCCAAGGTGTCCTTCGACGGTGTGACCGGCAAGGTCTCCTTCGACGAGTTCGGCGACACCACGAACAAGCAGCTCACGGTCTACACCGTCGAGAAGGGCGCGTGGAAGTCCATCAAGAACGCCACCTTCGAGGACTGAGCCGGACCGCCAGGCCCCGCAGCATCTGATCCCAGCCGCGCGAGGGTGCCACAGCACCCTCGCGCGGAGTCATATCCGACACGCTCATCGGAGGCTCTGCGGTGAACGAACTGCCGCAACAGCTGGCGAACGGCCTTGCCCTCGGTGCCCTCTACGGCCTCATCGCCATCGGGTACACCATGGTTTACGGCATCGTCCAGCTCATCAACTTCGCCCACGGCGAGATCTTCATGATCGGGGGCTTCGGCGCCCTCACCACCTACTTGATCCTCCCCGACGGGAGCTCGCTGATCCTGGCGATACCCCTCATGATCATAGGTGGAGCCCTCACGGCGGTCGCCGTCGCGACCGCGGCGGAGCGATTCGCCTACCGGCCCCTCCGAGGTGCCCCCAGGCTGGCCCCGCTGATCACCGCGATCGGCCTCTCCATCGCCCTCCAGCAGATCGTCTGGGCCTGGTACCCGGACGCCAAGAAGGCCCGGAGCTTCCCCGAGTTCTCCGGCAAGTCCTTCGAGATCTTCGGCAATCTCCATCTCCAGCGGGCGGACGCCTTCGTGCTGATCCTGGCCCCGCTCTGCATGCTCGCACTGGGCCTCTTCGTCTCCAAGAGCCGTAGCGGACGGGCCATGCAGGCCACCGCGCAGGACCCGGACACGGCCAAGCTGATGGGCATCAACACCGACCGCATCATCGTGATGGCCTTCGCCATCGGCGCCGCCTTCGCGGCGATCGCGGCGGTCGCCTACGGCCTCGACAAGGGCCAGATCCAGTTCGAGATGGGCTTCATCCTCGGTCTGAAAGCCTTCACCGCGGCCGTCCTCGGCGGTATCGGCAATATCTACGGCGCCATGGTCGGCGGAGTCGTCCTCGGTGTGGCCGAGGCGATGTCGATCGCGTACGTCGCCGAGATCCCCGGCATGCAGCAGCTCGGCGGCGGCGCCTGGGCCAATGTCTGGGCCTTCGTCCTTCTCATCCTTGTGCTCCTCGTCCGGCCCCAGGGCCTGCTCGGCGAGCGCGTCGCGGATCGGGCGTGAGAGCGATGACCACGGAAACCACTCCCACCACCGGCTCCGCAACGCCCGTGGACACCGAATCCCGGACCCGGCTGCTCCGGGTGGTGACGGCCGCGGGTGGTCTCGCCACCGTCGTCAGCACCTTCCTGGCCTGGACCTACACCGACGAGTTCCCCGGTGATCTCACGGTCTACGGCTACCCCGGCGGTCTCCAGGTGCTCAGCCTGGTCGCCGGCCTGCTGGTGGTGCTGTTCGCCCTCGCGTCCCTCGGCGTCAAGGGGCTCGGCTGGCTGGTGCCCGCGGGCTCCACGAAGGCCCTGCGGATGCTCGCCCTCGGCGCGTTCGGCGTCACCGGCTACACCGTCGTCGCGATCGCCTCGAAGCTCGGAGGGCTGATCCATCTGGAGCCCGGCGGCTTCGTGGCGCTGGTCGCCGCCGCCGTACCGCTGGCGGCCTTCGCGCTCCCCGACGACACCCGCCAGGCGCCGCGCCCGAAGCAGCTGCCGTCCTGGGCGGAGATCCTGATCATCGTCGCCGTCTTCGGCTTCGGTCTGTACGTGATCACGTACGGCATCGACACCGAGTACGCGGAGCTGTTCGTCGGCTACCTCGCCGTCGTCGGCTTCGGCGCGGCGGCGCTGGGCAAGTCCGGGCTGACCGCCCGCCTCTCGGCCCTGACCTCCCGCTACCGGCAGATCACCGTACTCTCGGCGTTCGCCGCGGCGGCGGCGTTCCCCTTCACCCAGAACGCCGACACCTACACCCTGATCGCGGTCAACATCCTGATCTTCGCGACGGTGGCGCTGGGTCTGAACATCGTCGTCGGTCTGGCCGGTCTGCTCGACCTCGGATATGTCGCCTTCCTCGGCGTCGGCGCCTACACCGCGGCCCTGGTGTCCGGTTCCACGGCCTCCGCCTTCGACATCCACTTCCCGTTCTGGGCCGCCGTCATCACCGGTGGTGTGGTCTCACTGATCTTCGGCGTGATCATCGGCGCCCCGACCCTGCGGCTGCGCGGCGACTACCTCGCCATCGTGACCCTGGGCTTCGGCGAGATCTTCCGGATCGCGATGCTCAATCTCGACGGCGACTCCGGCCCGGACATCACCAACGGCCCCAACGGCATCCCGAACATCCCGGATCTGGAGTTCTTCGGATTCAACTTCGGCGAGCCGCATACGGTCCTCGGTTTCGAACTGGGCAGCTACGCCAACTACTACCTGCTGATGCTGCTGGTCACCGCGATCGTGGTGATCGTCTTCAAGCGGTCCGAGGACTCCCGGATCGGCCGGGCCTGGGTCGCCATCCGCGAGGACGAGACCGCCGCGACGGCGATGGGCATCAACGGCTTCCGGGTGAAGCTGATCGCCTTCGCCCTCGGGGCCTTCCTCGCCGGACTCGCCGGTACGGTCCAGGCCCACGTACAGCACACCGTGGTCCCGGAGATGTACCAGTTCGCCGGTCCCGTACCGCCGAACTCGGCGTTCCTGCTGGCGGCGGTCATCCTCGGCGGCATGGGCACGGTCAGCGGACCGCTGCTGGGCGCCGCCCTGCTGTACATGATCCCGGCCAAGCTCGACTTCCTCGCCGACTACCAGCTCCTCGGCTTCGGTATCGCGCTGATCCTGCTGATGCGGTTCCGTCCGGAGGGCCTGATCGCCAACCGGCGGGCCCAGCTCGAGTACCACGAGGGCGATGACTCCGACCCGTCCGACAAGGGCCTCAACGGTCCCGGGGTCGGCCTCACCAAGGCGGGGGCGTGACCGGCATGACCAGCACCACAACCACCGAGGCGACGACCGTCCTGGACGCCAGCGGGGTCACCATGCGGTTCGGCGGTCTGACCGCCGTCCGCTCGGTCGACCTCACGGTCCGGTCCGGTGAGATCGTCGGTCTGATCGGCCCCAACGGCGCCGGGAAGACCACCTTCTTCAACTGTCTGACCGGGCTCTACGTGCCCACGGAGGGCCGGGTCAGCTACAAGGGCACCGTACTGCCGCCCAAACCGCATCTGGTGACCCAGGCCGGAGTGGCCCGGACGTTCCAGAACATCCGGCTCTTCTCCAATATGACGGTCCTGGAGAACGTCCTGGTCGGACGGCACACCCGGACCAAGGAGGGGCTGTGGTCGGCGCTGCTGCGCGGCCCCGGCTTCAAGAAGGCGGAGGCCGAGTCGCGCGAACGGGCCATGGAGCTCCTCGCGTTCACCGGTCTGGCCGCCAAGGCGGACCATCTGGCCCGCAACCTCCCCTACGGCGAGCAGCGGAAGCTGGAGATCGCCCGCGCGCTGGCCAGCGACCCGGGGCTGCTGCTGCTCGACGAGCCGACGGCCGGGATGAACCCGCAGGAGACCCGGGCGGCCGAGGATCTGATCTTCGCCATCCGGGACCAGGGCATCGCGGTCCTCGTGATCGAGCACGACATGCGGTTCATCTTCAACCTCTGCGACCGGGTGGCCTGTCTGGTCCAGGGCGAGAAGCTCGTGGAGGGGTCGCCGGAGACCGTCCAGGGCGACGAGCGGGTGGTCGCCGCGTATCTGGGGACACCGTTCGAGGGCGCGCCGGGTGCCGAGGAGGTGGCCGAGGTCGAAGCCGCCGAAGAGGCGGCGGAGGCGGAAGCGGCGGCGACCGCCGCCGACGACACCCCGGCGAAGCCCGCCGCCCGGGGCGGCACCAGCACCGAGGACCCGGAAGGGGGCACCCCGTGACCGCATTGCTCGAGGTCGAGGACCTCCGGGTCGCCTACGGCAAGATCGAGGCGGTGAAGGGCATCTCCTTCAGCGTCGAGGCCGGTCAGGTCGTCACCCTCATCGGAACCAACGGCGCGGGCAAGACGACGACCCTGCGCACCCTGTCCGGGCTGCTGAAGCCGGCCGGGGGGCGGATCGTCTTCGACGGCAAACCGCTCGACGGCATCCCGGCGCACAAGATCGTGGCGCTGGGCCTGGCCCACTCCCCCGAGGGCCGGCACATCTTCCCGCGGCTGTCGATCGCCGAGAACCTCCAACTCGGAGCGTTCCTCCGGTCGGACAAGGCGGGGATCGCCCAGGACATCGAGAAGGCGTACGACCTCTTCCCGATCCTGCGGGAGCGGAGCAAGCAGGCCGCGGGCACGCTCTCCGGCGGTGAGCAGCAGATGCTGGCGATGGGGCGGGCGCTGATGTCCCGGCCGAAGCTGCTGATGCTGGACGAGCCGTCGATGGGCCTGTCGCCGATCATGATGCAGAAGATCATGTCGACCATTGCCGAGCTGCGGTCGCAGGGCACCACGATCCTGCTGGTCGAGCAGAACGCCCAGGCGGCGCTCTCGCTGGCCGACCGCGGCCATGTGATGGAGGTCGGCAAGGTGGTGCTGTCGGGCTCGGGCGAGGAGCTGCTGCACGACGAGTCCGTCCGCAAGGCGTATCTGGGCGAGGACTGAACCGCCGTCGTACGTGCCGGGGGCCCGCCTTCCTCGTGGAAGGCGGGCCCCCGGGCGTTCGGCCGTACGGGCGGGCGCCGGGCTACTGGCCGCCCTTGGCCGCCTTCTTCTCCTCGGAGTCCTGGATGACGGCCTCGGCGACCTGCTGCATGGAGAGCCTGCGGTCCATCGAGGTCTTCTGGATCCAGCGGAAGGCGGCGGGCTCGTTGAGGCCGTACTCGGTCTGGAGCACGCTCTTGGCGCGATCGACGAGCTTACGGGTCTCCAGCCGCTGGGAGAGGTCGGCGACCTCCTTCTCCAGCGCCTTCAGCTCGGCGAACCGGGAGACCGCCATCTCGATGGCGGGTACCACGTCGCTCTTGCTGAACGGCTTGACGAGATAGGCCATCGCCCCGGCGTCCCTGGCACGTTCGACCAGATCGCGCTGGGAGAAGGCGGTCAGCATCAGTACGGGCGCGATGGACTCCCCGGCGATCTTCTCGGCGGCGGAGATCCCGTCGAGTACGGGCATCTTCACATCGAGGATGACGAGGTCCGGGCGGTGTTCCCGGGCGAGTTCGACGGCCTTCTGGCCGTCCCCGGCCTCACCGACGACCGTATAACCCTCCTCCTGCAGCATCTCCTTGAGGTCGAGCCGGATGAGGGCCTCGTCCTCCGCGATCACCACTCGGGTCGTCTGCGGGGGGACGTGCGAGGTGTCGTCGTCGGGGACGGGTGTCGGCTGGTCGGGGGCGGTCACGGGACTCCTCAATCCAAGGCAGGGTGCTCCCCATGAGACTACCCAGCTCCTGTATGGTTGGGGCACGAAGGGTGGCGCTCGCCCTTTGTTTCCAAGGAAGCCCCGGTAGCCCAGCGGTAGAGGCAGTGGTCTCAAACACCATCCAGCGTGGGTTCGAATCCCACCCGGGGTACTTTACCTTCCATTCCAAGGTCACGACCCGAGGCCCCTCTCCGGAGGGGCCTCGGCGCGTCGCACCCGGCGATCGGACCAGGTGGCCGCCGTGATCCCGGCCGATCGGCCGGGATCACACCACGATCACCCGGCGATCACGGCGATCACTCCGGACTTACGGCCTCACCGATGTGATGCACCCGGACCAGATTGGTCGAACCGGACACCCCGGGCGGGGAGCCCGCCGTGATCACCACGGTGTCCCCGGGCCGGCAGCGGCCGATCCTCAGCAACTCCTCGTCCACCTGGGCCACCATGGCATCGGTGGACTCGACCCGGGGGCCGAGGAATGTCTCCACCCCCCAGGTGAGGGTGAGCTGCGAGCGGGTCGCCGGATCGGGCGTGAAGGCCAGCAGCGGGATCGGGGAGCGGTAGCGGGAGAGCCGCCGGACCGTGTCCCCGGACTGGGTGAAGGCGACCAGGAACCCGGCCCCCAGGAAGTCGCCCATCTCGGCCGCCGCGCGGGCCACGGCGCCGCCCTGGGTACGGGGCTTGTTCCGCTCGGTCAGCGGCGGCAGCCCCTGGGCCAGGACGTCCTCCTCGGCCGCGGCGACGATCCGGCTCATCGTCCGGACCGTCTCCACCGGGTACTTGCCCACACTGGTCTCGCCCGAGAGCATCACCGCGTCGGTGCCGTCGATCACGGCATTGGCCACATCGGACGCCTCGGCGCGGGTGGGCCGGGAGTTGTCGATCATCGAGTCCAGCATCTGGGTGGCGACGATGACCGGCTTGGCGTTCCGTTTCGCCAGTTTCACGGCCCGCTTCTGGACGATCGGCACCTGCTCCAGCGGCATCTCGACGCCCAGATCGCCGCGGGCCACCATGATTCCGTCGAAGGCGGCGACGATCTCCTCGATGTTCTCGACCGCCTGCGGCTTCTCGATCTTGGCGATCACCGGCAGCCGGCGGCCCTCCTCGTCCATGATCCGGTGGACGTCCTCGATGTCCCGGCCGCTCCGGACGAAGGAGAGGGCGATCACATCGGCCCCGGTGCGCAGCGCCCAGCGCAGATCCTCGACGTCCTTCACGGAGAGCGCCGGGACGGAGACCGCGACCCCGGGGAGGTTCAGCCCCTTGTTGTCGGAGACCATGCCGCCCTCGACCACGGTGGTACGCACCCGGGGGCCGTCGACGGAGACGACCTCCAGGGCCACCTTGCCGTCGTCCACCAGGATGCGCTCACCCGGGGTGACATCGGCGGCGAGCCCGCCGTAGGTGGTACCGCAGAGCCTGCGGTCGCCCTCGGCCTCCTCGACCGTGATGGTGAACTCGTCGCCGCGTTCGAGCAGTACGGGCCCCTCCCGGAACCGGCCGAGCCGGATCTTCGGTCCCTGGAGGTCGACGAGGATTCCGACGCTGCGCCCGGTCTCGTCGGACGCCTTGCGGACGCGGTGGTAACGCTCCTCGTGCTCGGCGTAGGAGCCGTGGCTGAGGTTGAGCCGGGCCACATCCATTCCGGCCTCGACCAGGGCCTTGATCTGGTCGTAGGAGTCGGTGGCTGGGCCCAGGGTACAAACGATCTTCGCTCGGCGCATGGGGCGAGCCTATGCCGTACCGATCGGTAGCACCGGACGTCCGGATGACTCCTCAACAATGTTTGCGTGAAAGGCTGTTGACAACTCACGAAGTGTGCGGACGGCTGCTCCGATGAGCGGCCGGACGGTGCTCGCGGGCCCCGGTCACAGCTCCGGCGGGGTGATCACGAAGCGGGCGTTGACCTCGGCCCGGACGGTCTGGCGGCGGGGTTCGAGGTCCAGTTCGGGGGCGGCCTCGGCCGACCCGTACGCCCCGCCCGCCCGGGACCCGGCCATGAGCGGCGCCCCGTACGTCTGGACCCCCTCCGCCCCGATGTCGGAGAGCTCCACCAGGGCGACCGGCCGGGCCCCCAGCGCGTCCGCGTACTCCCGGGCCCGCTTCACCGCCTCCCGCACCGCCCGGCGGCGGGCCTCGCCGTGGGCGGGCGAGCCGGGTCGCAGCGCCCACCACGGGCCGCTGACGGAGGTGAGTTCCAGATCCGCGAGCCGGGTGGTCAGCTCGCCGAGGGCGGTGAAGTCGCTGAACTCGGCCTCCAGATGGACCTGTCCGTGGTACGCGCGGACCTGCTCGCCCCGGCCGCGGCGGGTCAGCTCGGGGCTGATCGAGAAGAGCCCGGTCTCCAGCTTCTCCACCGCGTCCCCGTAGGACTTGATCAGTTCGACGGCGGTGGTGTTGCGCCGGGTCAGATCCTCCAGGGCGGCCCGCCGGTCGGTGCCCCGGGCCCGGACCGCGACCGTGATCCGGGCGATCTCCGGATCGACCTCCAGCAGGGCCTCGCCGCGGACGGCGATCCGGGGCGCGTCGGGGGTGCCGTGCGGCGGGAACGAAGCGGGCGGTACGGCGTTCATGACCTCGGACTCCTTCGGTGCGGTGCGCGGGGCGGCGTAGGCCAACTCTCGCATCCCCTGCGGTCGGCCGCCCAGTGCCCGGCCCGGGCGTACGGCCCCGGCTCCGGGCGGTCAGTTCCGGGCGAGGGGGGTCAGCGGGCGGCCGGGGCCCGGGACGGCGGGCGCGGGCGCCGCCAGACCGAAGGTGGTGAACGCGGTACGGCGCGGCAGCGGATACACCTCCCGGCCGGTGACCGCGTTGAGTACCGTCGCGGCGCGCCAGGCGGTGAGCCAGGGGCCGGGGGCGCCGGTGCCGTGCGTACGGGTGTCGCCGCCGTACACGTAGACCGCGCCGGTGACCGACGGGTCGAGCGCCAGCCGGAACGACTCGTCGGTACGGGGCCGTTCCCCGGCGTCCCGGCGCAGATACGGGTCCAGCCCGGCGAGCACCCGGCCGACGGGCCGCTCGCGGTAGCCGGTGGCGAGGACGACGGCGTCCGTGGTGAGCCGGGAGCGGGTGCCCTGGCGGAGGTGCTCCAGATGCAGTTCGACCCGGGTGGTGGCGACCCGGCCCGCCGTACGGACCCGGACGCCGGGCACGAGTACGGCGTCGGCACCGGTGTCGGCACGGGTTTCGGCGCCGGGGCCGGGGTCGCGCAGGGCGCGGCGGTACAGCTCGCCGTGGATCGCGTCGGCGGTGACCGGGTCGATGCCGTGGTGCAGCCGCCGCTGATGGGGTGCCAGCGCTTCCCGGGCCTCCGGCGGGAGGGCGTGGAGATAGCGGGCGTGGTCCGGGCCGAGGTGTTCCAGCCCCAGTCGCGCGGGCTCGGCGGAGGTGAAGGAGTCGGTCCGGCCGATCCAGTGCAGCCGTCCGCGCCCGGCGGGCCTGGCCCGCAGCAGGTCCAGGACGACCTCGGCACCGGACTGGCCGGAACCGACGACGGTCACATGTTCGGCGGCCAGTACGGAATCGCGGTGGCGGAGATAGTCGGCGGAGTGGACGACGGGGACCGACGGCGCGTCGGCGAGCGGGCGCAGCGGCTCGGGGACGTACGGCTCGGCACCGGTACCGACGACCACGGCCCGGGTGTGGGCCCGGCCCAGGGCGGCGGCCTCGCCGTCGGCGTCCAGCTGGGTGAAGTCCACCTCGAAGAGGGCCCGTTCCGGGTTCCAGCGGACCGAGTCGACCTGGTGGCCGAAGCGCAGCCCCGGCAGGCTCCCGGCCACCCAGCGGCAGTACGCGTGGTACTCGGCGCGCTGAATGTGAAAGCTCCCCGCGGCACAGAACGGGAACAGGCGGTCCCGGGCCCGGAGATAGCGCAGAAAGCTCCACGGGCTGCCCGGGTCGGCGAGGCTGACCAGATCGGCGAGGAAGGGCACCCGGCGGGTGGCGCCGTCCGTCAGCGGGGTGGTGGTGTCGTCGCCCCAGGCGTGGCGCTGCTCGTAGAAGGCGGTCCGCGGCCCGCCGGACATGCCGTCGGCGAGCGCCGCGAGGGCGAGGTTGGCGGCGCCGATACCGATTCCGACCAGGTCGAGGGGCGGGCGGTGGTCGTGGTCGGCGGACGGTACCGGCGTACCGGTCATGGTGCTGCCCTTCCCCGAGTGCGGTGCGGGCGCCCTCGGGGCCGCCCGTCCTGTTCCAACGAGCGGCCGCCCCCGTGGTTGCCCCCGGGGCCCGGCCACCCGGAGCACCGGGAGCGCGATGCCCCCTCCGGGGCGGTCGGCGGGAGGCTTTCGGGGGCGCGGGGAACCGCGCGAACGGCCCGCTGCGGTCCGCGGACGGGATCCGCCGTACGGGAGCCGTACGCTTCCGGCACCGCGGGCGCGAGCCGGGGGTGCCACCGGAGCGGGTACCCGGACCGCGGCCCGGCCGTGGTCGAGCGCGCGGTTCCCCGCGCCCCTGGATGCCTTCATCCGGCCCGCTCCGCAGAGGGGCGCCCCTCGATGCCCCGGCTGACCGGACCCCCGGGGGTGCCGCGCCCCTGAGGACTCCGGCCGGCCGGTCTCGCCGGGGCGCGGCCCTGGGTGACTTCGGTCCGCCGGTCTCGCCGGGGCGCGGACCCTGGTTACTCGGTCGCCGCGCGCGGCGGGAGGGCGCGGCGGAGGTCGTCGAGCTGGTCCCGGAGGGCCCGCTCGAAGGCCGGCGTCAGGGCCGGGTCGGCGAGGGCCCGTTCGCCGAGGGCGAGGGTCTCCTCGCGGACCGCGTACGCCGGGAACGCGTGACGTCCCACGACCGCCGCGATCGCGGGCCCCCGGCGGGCCGCGAGGGCGACCGCTTCGGTGAAGTAGCGCGGCACGTAATCCCGTACCAGCTCGTCCTGTTCCGGGTGCCAGAACCCCTGGGCGACGGCCGTCAGCAGATAGTTGGAGAGGGCGTCGGAGCCGAAGAGCAGCTCCCACGCGGCGGCCTTGGCCTCCGGCGTGGGAAGGGCCGCCCGGCAGCGGGCGGCGCCCTCCCGGCCGCTGGTGCTGGGGTCGGCGAGCAGTTCGGCGGCGATCGCGTCCTCGCCGGCCGCGCCGAGGACGGCGAGCCGGTGCAGGATCCGCCACCGCAGCTCGGGGTCGAGTTCGGGGCCGCCGGTGACGGAGCCGTCGGCCAGCCATTCCTGGATGGTCTCGGGCTGGGAGGTGGCGTCGATGATCTGGCGGACCGCGATCAGCCGGAGTCCGCTGTCGCTGCCGTCCTCGGTGCGGCGGAGGATGTCGCGGCAGACGGCCCGGACGGTGCCGAGCGCGGCGGGCCGCTCCCCGGCCGGGAGCAGCCGGTCGGCGATCTGGACGCGGCAGAAGGTGAGGACGCTCTGGACGACCGCGAGGTCGGTCTCGCGCGGCAGATGGGTGCGCGCGGTCTCCAGGTAGTCGGCGGGGGCGAGTTCGCCGTCGCGGACCATGTCGCGGGCGGCGTTCCAGACGACGGCGCGGGTGAGGGGTTCGGGCAGACGGGACAGGGCGCCGCGGACGGTCTCCCAGGACGCCCGGTCGAAGCGGATCTTCGCGTAGGTGGTGTCGTTCTCGTTGAGGACGACGAGTGCGGGGCGGCGGCCGGGCCGGGGTTCGGCGGGGCTGTCCGCGGCGGGTACGTCGAGGTCGAAGCGGGCCCGGGGGACGAGCCTGGTGGCGTCGACGGGGTCGGTGTCGTAGGCGGCGACGGCGATCCGGTGGGGCCGGCCGCCGTCGCGGTCGACGGTGAGGGTCCAGTTGCCGCCCTCGTCGGTGACGGTGGGCCGCAGGGTGTCGACGCCGCTGGTGCCGAGCCAGGCCGCGGCCCAGGCGTGGACGTCGCGGTCGGTGGCGCGGGCGAGGGAGTCGATGAAGTCGGCGAGGGTGGCGTTGCCGAACTTGTGGCGGGAGAAGTGGATGTTGATCCCGGCGAGGAAGTCCTTCTCGCCCAGCCAGGCCACGAGCTGGCGGAGGGCGGAGGCCCCCTTGGCGTAGGAGATACCGTCGAAGTTGAGCAGCGCGGACGCGGTGTCGGGTACGGCGCCGGGCGCGGGGGCGACGGGGTGGGTGGTGGGCCTCTCGTCGGCCTCGTACCCCCAGCGCTTGCGGTTGGCCGCGAAGTCGGTCCAGGTGTCGGTGAACCGGGTGGCCTCGGTGAGGGTCTGGTAGCCCATGTACTCGGCGAACGACTCGTTCAGCCAGATGTCGTCCCACCAGGCGAGGGTGACCAGGTCGCCGAACCACATATGGGCCATCTCGTGGGCGACGACCATGGCCCGGGTCTGCCGCTCGGTGTCGGTGACGGCGGAGCGGTAGACGAACTCGTCGCGGAAGGTGACCAGGCCGGGGTTCTCCATGGCGCCCGCGTTGAACTCGGGGACGAACGCCTGGTCGTAGGAGTCGAAGGGGTACGGCTCCTCGAACTTCTCGTGGTAGCGGTCGAAGCACTGGCGGGTGATCTCGAACAGCTCGTCGGCGTCGTCGTCGAGGTGTGCGGCGAGGGAGCGGCGGCAGTGCAGCCCGAACGGGAGGCCCGCGTGCTCGGTGCGGACGGAGTGCCAGGGTCCGGCGGCGACGGCGACGAGATAGGTGGCGAGCGGCGGGGTGGGCGCGCAGCTCCAGACGCCGTCGCCGTTGTGGGTGGCGATGCCGTTGCCGAGGACGGTCCAGCGCTCCGGGGCGGTGACCTCGACCTCGAAGACGGCCTTGAGGTCGGGCTGGTCGAAGGCGGCGTAGACGCGCTGGACGTCGTCGAGGAAGAGCTGGGTGTAGACGTAGGTCTCGCCGTCGCTGGGGTCGGTGAAGCGGTGCATGCCCTCACCGGTGCGCGAGTAGCGCATCGCGGCCTCGACGACCAGTTCGTGCTCCCCGGCGGTGAGTCCGGTCAGCGGATAGCGGTTGTCGTCGAGGGCGGCCGGGTCGAGGGGTGTCCCGTCGAGGGTGATCGAGCGCAGAACGGCGGGCTTCAGCTCGACGAAGGTGTCCCCGTCGGCCCGGGCGGTGAACCGTATGACGGTCCGCGATCCGAAGATCTCGTCCTCCGGCGTGCCGCCACCGCCCGTGCCCAGCTCCTGTCCCGTGCCGGGTGCGGCGGCACGGGCGGTCAGGTCGAGACCGATCGTGTAGCGGTGGACGTCGAGGAGCCGGGCTCGGTTCTGTGCTTCGTCACGCGTCAGTACGGGCATAGGGGCCATGCTGCCTGATGGGGGCCGGTTCGCACACGGGGTGGGGGTTGCGCTCTGAGCGCACGGGGCCCGCGGCGCGGCCGGGGGTGCGCCCGGCCGTGCGGCTCCGTGCGACCGGGGGCGGTACGGGGCGCGGGGTGCGCCGGGCCGTGCGACCGGCCGTGCGACGGGCGAACGGCGGGCCGTGTGGCGGGCGAACGGCGGGATTCCGGCCGGTGGTGCCGGATTCGGCCGAGGCGGCCGGGGATCCGGCCGTGGCGTTCGGCCGAAAACCGCCGGAGGCGGGGTCAAACATATCCCCCGGGCTATCCCGTGGTAATGACGGGACCTTCAGTATTCCCCGGCCGAGGTGAACGGATTTCCGCCGGAGCGGGCGTCTTCGACCGCGCCCGGATTCCATTCCGAACCCGGGGATAGGTCTGGTCGCCGGATACGGCGGGTAGGTCTCGGCCGGTCGCACGGAGCATCGGAATTCCGGCGCTCCCCCGCCGGGAAAACGACTGCTGTCGTTTCAGAGCGTTCAGCGCGTTCAAAGTGTCCGGAACTCACGGATTATCGGGAGAAGGAGATATCGCCATGATGGTTCGCAGGCTGATCGCGGGCGCCGGGGTCGGTGCCGTACTGGCGTTCGGTGTCCTGGCCTCCCCGGCCCAGGCCGCGCCCGCGCCGACGGCGGCACCGAATGTGGGAGCGCTCTCCTGTCCGGGCGGCGAGCCGCCCGCCGCACCCGGCTACCGCTGTCTGTCGCCGTACTCGACGCTCTCCCAGTGCGAGGCGGGCGTCGCGCGGAATATCGCGGTCACCCCGGCGACGAGCGGCTACTGCCAGAGCTACGGCGGCCGGTGGTGGGGCTTCGTCAACATCTACTGAGCCGTCCGCGGCCACTGAGCCCGCCGGGGCGCCCTGACCGTATCGCCGCGGAGCCTCTTCCCCCGTGTTCCGCGCCGCTACCGCGAGCGGCGCGCCCGGTGGCGTAAGACGGCCGGAGACACCAGGGGCCCCGGACCTTCCGGTCCGGGGCCCTTCGGCCGTTTCGGCCGGGAATCGCCCGGGTCGGCCGGCGGCGTTTCCGGCAGCGTTTCAGGCGCCCCCGGGAGTGTCGCCGGTCTGCTCGTCGTCCGCGATCTGCTCATGGTGGCGAATGACCTCGGCGATAATGAAATTGAGCAGCTTCTCGGCGAATCCGGGGTCCAGTTTCGCGGACTCCGCGAGCTGGCGGAGGCGTTCGATCTGGCGGGATTCACGCGCCGGGTCGGCCGGCGGCAGGTGATGGCGGGCCTTGAGCCGGCCGACCTGTTGGGTGCATTTGAAACGCTCGGCGAGCATATGGACCACGGCCGCGTCGATGTTGTCGATGCTCCCCCGCAGGCGGTCCAGTTCGGCGCGCACGTTCTCGTCGATATCGCTGGTGGTCATGGTGGTCGAGTTTACGCGGGCCGGAAGGCGGTGCCCCCGGCTGTTCACGGTATGGACCGCGGCGGGCGCGGGGCCCTTCCGGGCGGGCGACCCCGGAGGGACGGCGGGTGAGCGGGACGGGCGGGCGGACCGGTCGCCGGTTCCGGAGGCGGGGGCGTACGGAGGCGGGGCGTACGGGTCCGGAGGCGTACGGAAGCGGGGCGTACGGAGGAGCGGCGTACGGAGGCGGGCGGCGCCCCCGGTGGGGACCGCCGCCCGCTCGTCGTCCGTACCGCCGGTACGGGTGGTGCCGGTGGCTACAGGGTGGCCGCCGCCGACTTGATCTGGGCCGCGAAGTGGGAGACCTCGGCGTAGACACCCGGGTAGTTCGGCCGGGCGCAGCCGTAGCCCCAGCTCACGATGCCGACCTGGACCCACTCGTTGGCGTTGTCCCGGCGGAACATGGGACCGCCGGAGTCGCCCTGGCAGGTGTCGACGCCGCCCTGGGGCAGCCCGGCGCACAGTTCCTCGGAGTCGACCAGCTCGGGGTAGGCCGACCGGCACGAGGCGTCGGAGACGAACGGCACCTGCGCCTTCAGCAGATAGCGCTGCTGCGCGCCGCCCTCGCGGTTGGCGCCCCAGCCCGCTATCTGGAAGTTGCCGTTGTTGTACGCGGACGTCTCGGCGAGCTTCAGGGTCGGCAGATTGATCGGCCGCTCCAGCTTGACCAGGGCCCAGTCCTTGCCCGTGCCGTTGTAGCCGGGGGCCCGGTAGATCTTGGTGGAGCGGACCTTGACCGCACTGGCGCTCTGCAGGTCCACGACCCCGGCGGTGGCGGTGATGCTGGTGTTGTTGCCGGTCGGGCCGACGCAGTGGGCCGCGGTCAGCACGATCTGCTGGGTGATCAGGGAGCCGCCGCAGCCCATCGAGAGCCGGACCATGAAGGGGAACTCGCCCTGGGCGGCCCGGGTGCCGCCGACGACCGGCGGGGGCGCGGCGAAGGCGGAGGACGGCGTGAGGCTGAGCGCGGCGAGGGCGACCGCGGTGGCCGCGACACATCTCTTGAGCGTACGCAGGAGCTTCAAGGGGCTGCCTTTCGTGGGGGGGTTGTGCCTCGGCGCCCGGCCGGGACCGGCGACAGACCCAGAAACCTGTCATGGGCCCGACAAGACGTGATCGAATTATGAGCAGCCCCCGCGAACGGCCACAAGGAGCGGTTTTCGGCCAGGGTGACCATCGGTCAGCGGTCGACCGACCCCGGATATCGGCCGGATACCGCTGGACCGGTGATCGGACGGCGGGCTCGGGACGGCCCGCGCGGGCCCGCGCGACGGCGGAGTGGCCGAACCTCGACGGGCGCGCGGCCCGTGCCGGGCGCCGGGGGCGTACCGCGCCGTACAGTGGAACGCGGGCCAGAACGTCGTACAGGGGGTACGGAACGTGGTGGCGAGGGACGGCGGGGTCAGGCCCGGTGACACCGGCCGGGGCGCCGGGCCGGTCGTTCACGGCTTTCCCCATCTGGAGACGGTCCGGGCCGCGCTCACGGCGCTGCACCGCAGACTCTCCCCCGAGGCGCTGGCCGCCTACGCCCCGAGCGTGCTCCCCGTCGACGTGGCCTTCCCCGATGCCGACGACCTCCATCTGGGGGCGCAGCGGGTGGCCCGTGCCCTGGTCCGCCATCTGCGGCTGCCGGACGCCCGGATGATCGTCGGCTTCCGGGCGATGGAGTACGCGGCCAGTGTCGAACTGACGGCCGGTCCGGAGTACTTCATCGAGCTGAACGACCGGTTCCGCACCCATCGCCGGGATATCGGCGCGGCCCTGGCGCACGAGGTGACGCATGTCCTGCTGCACCGGCTCGGCCTGGCGTTCCCCGACACCGGTGACAACGAGATCCTGACCGACACCGTGACCACGTATCTGGGTGCGGGCTGGCTGCTGCTGGACGCGTTCCGGGAGGACCGGGTGTCGCGGCAGAAGCTGGGCTATCTCACCCCGGAGGAGTTCGGCTACGTCCTCGCCAAACGGTCGCTGGTCTTCGACGAGGACCCCTCGCCGTGGTTCACCTCGCCCCAGGCGTACACGGCGTACACCCGTGGCCGGGCCCGGGCGCTGCGGGACGCCCGGCAGCCGCCGCTGTCCTCGGCGGGCTGGACGGGACGGCAGCGGTACGCCAGGGACCGGCGGTACGCCCGGGGCCGGGCGGGCGCGAGCACCGGCGCGCCGGACGGCTACCTCTTCGAACCCGGCCCCGACGGCGGACTGCGGGTCTCCTTCCCCTGCCCGACCTGTCATCAGCGGATCCGGGTCCCGGTCCGCGGCCGGGTCAGGGCCCGCTGCGGACTCTGCCGGACGATTCTCGAATGCGATACCTGACCGCCCGCCCCTAGGTGTATTGACCCGCAGGGTTGTTAACGCGGCTGATGGGTGGGTGTCCGTCGAGTGCGGTGTGGCTGCGGTGGTGGTTGTAGGTGTGGAGGAAGTCT
>NZ_JBFADP010000048.1:0-68220 GCF_040641415.1 Streptomyces sp. NPDC020875
CGATATACGGCAACAACCCGACCGCGGTTTTTTTGTGGTGCTCCCCCCCCCGGCTGGGGCGGGTGGGGTTCGGCGCGGGCGCGCCCCCGGGCCGGATCACCGGCCGGGCGCCCCGCGCGGGCTCGCCCGCGGCTACTTCTTGCCCTTGCCGCCGGCGCCGCCACCGCTGTCGTCGCTGGAGAGGACGGCGATGAAGGCTTCCTGCGGCACCTCCACACTGCCGACCATCTTCATCCGCTTCTTGCCTTCCTTCTGCTTCTCCAGCAGCTTCCGCTTACGGGAGATGTCACCGCCGTAGCACTTGGCGAGGACGTCCTTGCGGATGGCGCGGATGGTCTCCCGGGCGATGACCCGGGAGCCGATGGCGGCCTGGACCGGGACCTCGAACGCCTGCCGGGGGATCAGCTCCTTGAGCTTGGCGACGAGCCGGACCCCGTAGGCGTACGCCTGGTCGCGGTGGGTGATCGCGGAGAAGGCGTCCACCTTGTCGCCGTGGAGCAGGATGTCCACCTTGACCAGATGGGCGGACTGCTCGCCGGTGGGCTCGTAGTCCAGGGACGCGTAACCGCGGGTCTTGGACTTCAGCTGGTCGAAGAAGTCGAAGACGATCTCCGCGAGGGGCAGGGTGTAGCGGATCTCCACCCGGTCCTCGGAGAGGTAGTCCATGCCCAGCAGGGTGCCGCGCCGGGTCTGGCAGAGCTCCATGATCGAACCGATGAACTCGCTCGGCGCGAGGATGGTGGCCCGGACGACCGGCTCGTGGACCTCGTCGATCTTGCCTTCGGGGAACTCGCTCGGGTTGGTCACCGTGTGCTCGGTGCCGTCCTCCATGAGGACGCGGTAGACCACGTTCGGGGCGGTGGCGATCAGATCGAGGCCGAACTCGCGCTCCAGCCGCTCCCGGATGACGTCGAGGTGGAGCAGGCCGAGGAAGCCCACCCGGAAGCCGAAGCCGAGGGCGGCGGAGGTCTCCGGCTCGTACACCAGGGCGGCATCGTTGAGCTGGAGCTTGTCGAGGGCGTCGCGCAGCTCGGGGTAGTCGGAGCCGTCCAGCGGATAGAGCCCCGAGAAGACCATCGGCTTGGGGTCCTTGTAGCCGCCGAGGGCCTCCGTGGCGCCCTTGATCTGCTGGGTGATGGTGTCGCCGACCTTGGACTGGCGGACGTCCTTCACACCGGTGATCAGATAGCCCACCTCGCCGACGCCCAGGCCGTCGGCCGGGAGCATCTCGGGCGAGTTGGTGCCGATCTCCAGCAGTTCGTGGGTGGCGCCGGTGGACATCATCCGGATCCGCTCGCGCTTGCCGAGCTTGCCGTCGACGACCCGGACGTAGGTCACGACGCCCCGGTACGAGTCGTAGACCGAGTCGAAGATCATCGCGCGGGCGGGGGCGTCGGCGACACCGACCGGCGCGGGCACCTCGCGGACCACGCGGTCCAGCAGCGCCTCGACACCGAGACCGGTCTTGGCGGAGACCTTGAGGACGTCGTCGGGGTCGCAGCCGACGAGGTTCGCCAGCTCCTCGGCGAACTTCTCGGGCTGGGCCGCCGGAAGGTCGATCTTGTTGAGGACGGGCACGATGGCGAGATCGTTCTCCATCGCCAGATAGAGGTTGGCGAGGGTCTGCGCCTCGATCCCCTGGGCCGCGTCGACCAGCAGAACCGTGCCCTCACAGGCCGCGAGGGAGCGGGAGACCTCGTAGGTGAAGTCCACGTGCCCCGGCGTGTCGATCATGTTCAGGATGTGGGTACGGCCCTGGCCGGGACCCTCGGTCGGCGCCCAGGGCAACCGGACCGCCTGAGACTTGATCGTGATGCCGCGCTCGCGCTCGATGTCCATACGGTCGAGGTACTGGGCGCGCATCTGCCGCTGCTCGACCACCCCGGTGAGCTGGAGCATCCGGTCGGCAAGGGTCGACTTGCCGTGGTCGATGTGGGCGATGATGCAGAAGTTGCGGATCAGCGCCGGGTCGGTACGGCTCGGCTCTGGCACATTGGGAGGAGTCGCGGGCACGCAGGGTCCTGATTCTTGGGACGCCCAGGACGCCGGGCGTCGCGTCTGAAGGCGATGGCGGATCGATACGTAGCCTCTATCGTCCCACGGGTACGGGACTGCGACCGGTTTGGGCCGTCCGGAGCCCGGCTGGTACCGTGGCTGGCTGTGTGTCTCTCGCTCTCCCCGGGTGTCTCCCGGCGGGATCACAACGGGAAACGCACCCATCACAGATAAATCGAACCTGAGAAGGCTCTTTCGTGGCGAACATCAAGTCCCAGATCAAGCGGAACAAGACGAACGAGAAGGCGCGCCTGCGCAACAAGGCCGTCAAGTCGTCGCTGAAGACCGCGATCCGCAAGGCCCGCGAGGCCGTCGCCGCCGGTGACGCCGAGAAGGCCGCCGCGGCGACCCGCGAGGCGTCCCGCAAGCTCGACAAGGCCGTCTCGAAGGGCGTTATCCACAAGAACGCCGCCGCCAACAAGAAGTCGGCGCTCGCGTCCAAGGCCAACGCCCTCCAGGGCTGATCGACCGGTACCACGATCCGGTGACCCCCACCACGGCGACGAGGCGGGGAACCACCGGGCGAGGTGACCGCCGGGAGTGACGAGCGGGCCCTCTCTCATCCGCTTCTTCCCGGCAGCTCCGGACACGCACTTGGTCCTGCGTTCGCCACGCGGGTGCGCGTCCACCGGCAGAACCTCTCGAAGGCCCCGGCCCTCCCGGCCGGGGCCTTCGGCATGCCCGGAACCGGGCCACGGGGGTTCCGGGCGGTGTCTACGGGCCCGGGGCAGGCGGAAGGGTCCGGGCCCGGGCGGTGTCCGGCGGCCTCCGGGGCTCCCGGGCGGGCCAGAGGGTCCGAAGGCTCGTCGGTCCTAGGGCGGAGATTCACCCGGGACCACGCCGGGACTGCCCAGGGGCGGAGGTTCGGAGGCGGACGCTCGGAAGCCCGAAGGCTCGGGCTCTGATGGCGGGCCGGGAAACCCGGGGCCGGTCCACCGCACCGGAGGTTCGGGAGCCGGAAGGCTCGGGGCCATGGGGCCGCGGCCCGGCGCCCGTAGGGTGATCAGCTCACGGCGGTACCGGCGGTACCGGCGGTGGCCGGGATCAGCGGGGGCCGCCGCGCCCCGACCGGGCCGCGCGGGCGATCGTGACGACGGCCTTCTCCAGGGCGTACTCCGGATCGTCCCCGCCGCCCTTCACCCCCGCGTCCGCCTCCGCGACGGCACACAGCGCGATCGCCACGCCGTCGGGGGTCCAGCCGCGCATCTGCTGGCGGACCCGGTCGATCTTCCACGGCGGCATGCCCAGCTCACGGGCGAGATCGGCGGGACGGCCGCCACGGGCCGACGACAGCTTGCCGATCGCCCGGACGCCCTGGGCCAGCGCGCTGGTGATCAGCACCGGGGCGACGCCGGTGGAGAGCGACCAGCGCAGCGCCTCCAGCGCCTCCGCGGCCCGGCCCTCGACCGCGCGGTCGGCGACGGTGAAGCTCGACGCCTCGGCCCGGCCCGTGTAGTAGCGACCGACCACGGCCTCGTCGATGGTGCCCTCGACATCGGCGGTCAGCTGGGAGACGGCACTCGCCAGCTCCCGCAGATCACTGCCGATGGAGTCCACCAGCGCCTGGCACGCCTCGGGCGTCGCGGATCTGCCGAGCGCCCGGAACTCCGAGCGGACGAACGTCAGCCGCTCCGCGGGCTTGGTGGTCTTCGGGCAGGCGACCTCCCGCGCGCCCGCCTTGCGGGCCGCGTCCAGCAGCGCCTTGCCCTTGGCGCCGCCGGGGTGGACCAGGACCAGTGTGATCTCCTCGGCCGGGGCCGTCAGATACGCCTTGACGTCCTTGACCGTGTCGGCGGACAGGTCCTGGGCGTTCCGGACGATCACCACCTTCCGCTCGGAGAAGAGCGAGGGGCTCGTCAGCTCGGCCAGTGTGCCGGGCTGGAGCTGGTCGGCGGTGAGGTCACGGACGTCCGTATCGGCGTCGGCCGCCCGGGCCGCCCGCACCACTCCCGCCACGGCGCGGTCGAGCAGGAGGTCCTCCTGCCCCACGGCGAGGGTGATCGGGGCGAGCGGGTCGTCTGTCGTGTTCTTCCTGGTGGCCATCGTGGTCCAGCATCCCACGGCCCACCGACACCGCCGTCGGGACCGGCGCTCCCGTACCGGAGAATGACCGGGTGAGCGATGGACGACATGTACTGGTGCTGCCGGACCGCGACGCCGCCGAGGAGGCCGCCCGGGAACTCGCCGACCGCTTCGGGGTGACCGACGAACCGCAGCTGGTACGGGACGCGCTGGCGGGCGAGGACGACGCGGAGGACGCCCAGTGGCTGGTCGTGGTCGAGGACCCGGCGGGCCGGCTCGACCCGGGCGCCCTGGACGACTTCGCCGCCGAGTACGAGGGCTGGCTGGAGGCCCCTCGCTGACCGGAGCGTCGGCCGGGGTGCCCCACGGGGTATCGGCCGAGGTGCCCGCCGGGCGCCGGGGTCTCACGCTCCGGCGGTGGGCCCGGCCGGTCGGCCGGGCCCACCGCCCTCCTCGCGAGGGTCGGGCGGCAGCCGGTCCAGCCGGATCCCGAAGTGGTCGCGGTAGGCCCGGAGTACCGCCGCGTCGTCCCGGAGGGTCTCCTCGTGCCGCTCACCGCCCCGGGTGACGGTCAGCCTGCGCCCGCTGAGGGAGACCCGGCCGTCGGCCGTGGGCAGGGAGCAGATCAGCGACCGGGTGAAGGGTGAGACGGCCGAGGTGCTGTGCCACCAGGCACCGGCCCGGAAGTCGGCGAGTTCACGCGGCCGGGTCTCCAGCAGGTACTGCGGCTTGCCGTCGCGCAGCACCACCAGATCGCCGTCCTGACCGTGGCCGCGCCCGTGTTCGCGGGCCGGGACGATCCGGAACGTACCCACCGGATCGGGCTGGTCCTCCCGCAGATCGAAGGCGAGGGGGTGGTCGGCCTGTTCGCCGAAGCCGACATCGACCAGCCGGCGCCCCGCGCCGTCCTCGGTCTCCACGAGCAGCGCCAGATGGTCGTAGGGGATCCCGAGCCGCCCGTCGTCCCCGTAGACCCGGGCCTGGAGGTAGTCGACGCGGAACCCGAGCCGACGCAGGAGAACGGCGAAGGCTCCGTTGAGTTCGTAGCAGATGCCGCCCCGCCCCGCGGAGACGATCTTGTCCAGCAGGGCTTCCTCCTCCAGCACGATCTCCTCGTGGAGGTGGATGGAGAGATTCTCGAACGGCACGCTCCGCAGATGGCGTAGCTGAAGGTCGCGCAGGGCCTCGGCGTTCGGGTGCTCGGGGCGCCCGGGGGCGCCGATCCGGCGGAGATAGGTGTCCATGGGCCCAGTCTGTCGCCCGTCCGGCCGTCCGGCCGGGCCCCGGCGGCGGCTTGGTCCCAAGTGCCGACCCGGGTGGTCCGGGAGTCCCATACGTCTCTCGGTCCCCGGTCCGAGACGGGGCCGCCGACTGGCCGGCCGCTTCCGCGCGGCCCCCGGGGCGGCCGGTTCCGGCGTCGCCCGCGGGCGAGCCGTGTGCGGTCGGGCGCGCCCCCGGGACCGGCCGCTCCCGGGTGGGGTCGACGGCCGTCCCGAACGGTGGCGCGGAGGGTGGATCCGGTACCCGAGAGGGCGACGGGACCGTCCTCGTCGGTACGCAGAACGGTGGCGCCCAGGGACCGCAACGCCGCGACCGTGCCGGGCGCGGGGTGCCCGTAGGTATTGTCGCGGCCCGCGGAGATCAGGGCGAACGCGGGGCGTACCGCCCCCAGCAGGCCCGGATCCTGCTGTGCGGAACCATGGTGGGCGACCTTCACGACGTCCACGGGACCGAGGCCGGGGCGGGCCCGCAGCAGGGCCCGCTGGGCCGGTGGTTCCAGGTCGCCGAGGAGCAGCAGGGTGGGGCCGTCGGCGATCCGGACGAGGAGCGTCACACTGGCGTCGTTCGCCTCGACGGGCGCGGGGCCCGCCCGGGGGCCGCTGTCCGGCCACAGCACCTCCCAGGTCAGCCGCCCGGACCTGCGCCGCTCCCCGGCTGCCGCCCGCAGGACGGGGACGCTCGAAGCGGTCGCCGTACGGCGGACGAACTCGGCCTGGGCACGGGGCTCGTCGAGCGTCGTGGTCTGCACGGCGCCGACCCGCCTGCCGTCGATGACCCCGGGCAGGCCCCGGACGTGGTCCGCGTGAAAGTGCGTCAGTACGATCAACGGAACTCCGGTGACGCCCAGTTCACGCAGACAGCGGTCGACCGGTTCCGGGTCGGGGCCGGTGTCCACGACGACCGCCGTCCGTTCCCCGGCCGCCAGGACCAGCGCGTCCCCCTGGCCCACATCGCACATCACCGCGGTCCAGCCGGGCGGCGGCCAGCCCGACAGGACCCGGGTCAGCGGGGCGGGCCTGACCACCGCGCACAGCAATGCCACCACGCAGACCGCGGCGGCCAGCGGATGCCGGGCCGACCGGCGGACGAGGAGGACCACGACGACGGTCACCGCCGCCAGAAGCAGTCCGCCCCACCAGCCGCCCGGCCAGTCGGATCCGGCCCCGGGCAGGGCGGCCCCCGTCCGGGCGACGGCCGCGATCCACCAGGCGAACCATCCGGCGACGGTCGCGGGCAGTACGGCGAGCGGTACCGAGACCGTCGCCACCGCGAGCGCGGCGAATCCGAGCAGTGTCACGGGCGCGGTCGCCAGCTCGGCGGCCAGATTGCAGGGGACGGCCACCAGGCTGACCTTCGCCGCGAACACGGCGACCACGGGCGCCGCCACGGCCTGGGCCGCGAGAGCCACCGCGAGCGCCTCGGCGATCCGGGGCGGTACCCCGCGCCGGCGCAGCGCCGCGCTCCAGCCGGGGGCGATGGTCAGCAGCGCGCCGGTCGCCAGGACGGAGAGCAGAAAGCCGTAGTTCCGGGCCAGGAGGGGGTCGTAGAGCACCAGCAGCAGTACGGCGGCGGCCAGGGCGGGCACCAGCGATCTGCGGCGGCCCGTGCCGATGGCGAGCAGGGCGACGGCCCCGCAGGCCGCGGCGCGCAGCACGCTCGGCTCGGGGCGGCAGACCACGACGAAGGCGAGGGTGAGGGCGCCTCCGGCGAGTGCCGTGCCCCGGAGCGAAAGCCCCAGCCGGGGGGCCAGACCGCCTCGTTCGGCCCGTCCCGCCCGGCCGGGCGGCCCGATCAGGAGTACGAGGACGATGGTGAGGTTGCTCCCGGAGACGGCCAGGACGTGTGACAGGTCGGTGGTGTCGAAGGCGTCCCGCAGTTCGGGGCTGAGCCGTGAGGTGTCGCCCACGGTGATCCCGGGGACCAGGGCTCTGGCGTCGGCGGGCAGACCGCCGGTGGCCTCGCGCAGTCCGGCCCGCAGCCGTCCCGCGGTCCGCTGGGCGAGGCTCGGCCCGCCGATGATCTCCGGCGGCCCGTCCCCGGTGCGCAGGACCGCCGCGAACGGGTCGTCCCGGTTGACGGGCGGTGCCAGCCGCCCGGTCACCCGGAGCCGGGTCGAGGGCAGCAGCCGCTGCCACCGGGCCGGGTCGGCGGGTGCGTCCCCGGGGCGGACGACCAGCAGTACGGGTGTCCTGGTCCTGGTGCTCCGCCCGCCGGGGACGGTCACCTCGGTGGCCTCCGCGCCGATCACGACCGGCCCTCCCCCGGTGCCGTCCCCGCGCCCCCGGGGGACGGCGGTCCTCGGGTCCGAGGTCACGGTGGCCTCCAGGGTCACGGACGCGGACCGGGCGGCCAGTGCGGGCAGCGGGCCACGGCGCAGATCGGCGGTGTGCAGAGCGGCGGCGGACGCCCCGGCCGCCGCGCAGAGCAGGATCCCCGCGCACGCGGTCGCGTTGAGCCCGCTCCGCCGGAGGCCGAAGGGCCCGGGCCCGGTTCCCGCCACCGCCGGGCGCGCGTGGTTCTCCGGCGGGCGGGCGGCGGCGCCCGGGCCACCGGGACCGGGCGGCCCGGTGGGGGCTCCGGCGGGGCGGTGGAGTCTCCGGAGGGCGCCCCGGGCCGACAGGAGCAGGGCGCCCAGGAGGCAGAGGGCCACCGCGAGCGCCGTCCACCGGCCCGGGGCTCCGGCGGCGATCGCCGCGGCGGCCCACGCGGCCAGGGCCGGGGGAACCAGGCGCAGATCGGCCGGTCCTTCCTGGTGCGGGTCGGCGGCCCCCAGGCGGTGCCCCGAGGCGGCGTGGACGGCGCGGCGCGTCATGGCCGCACCAGGGGGCGGAGGTCGGCGAACCGGCGCTCGCCGATCCCGTCGACTTCGCGCAGTTCGTCGACGGAACGGAAGCCGCCGCCCCGGCCCCGGTACTCCACGATGTGCCGGGCCAGCACGGGGCCGACCCCGGGGAGGGTGTCCAGCTCTTCGGCCGTGGCCGCGTTGAGGCTGATCGGGCCGGTGCGGGCCGGGGGCGCGGGGCCGCCGGTGCCGGTCGCCGTCGCCGGGGCGGCCGACGGCGCCACCCCGACCAGTACCTGCTCCCCGTCCACCAGGACCCGGGCCCGGTTCAGCCCGGTCAGATCGGTGCCCTCCTTCGGGCCGCCCGCCGCCGCGAGGGCGTCGGCGACCCGGGAGCCCGCGGGCAGCCGGAGGACACCGGGGCGCCGGACCTTGCCACCCACGTCCACGACGACCCGGCCGTCCGGCACCGGTTCCCCCTGCGCCCCGGTCACCGGCCCGGACCCGGGCTGCAGCGGCGTCGGCGGCGCGGCCCGCCCGGGGTCCTCCCGCGAAAGCCCGTCCGCCCCGACCGGTTCGGGCGGCCGGACGGTCTGTGGACGGCCCGACCAGAAATGCACACCCGCGAGGACCACGGCGGCGACCAGGACGACGGCGAGCGCCGCCAGGGTGCGCGGTTCGAGCCCGCATCGCAGCCGCACCCAGAGCGGCAGCCGTTCCAGCACGGCGAGCCCGGCCCGCCGCAGCCGCGCGGCCGGTCCGGCCCCCGGACCCGCGGGTTCCCGGCCACCGCCGGGCCCGGCTTCCCCGCCGACCGCCCCGGCCGAGCCCTCCCGCTCACGCGCCCCCGCGAACGAGACCACGCCCCGGGAACCGGAGTACGTACCGTTCGCGGGCCGCACGCCGAGCGGTTCGAGGGTCGGCGGTCCGGTGGGCGTCCTCCCGGCTTCCGGCCCCGCTGCCGCTTCGGCCGGGGCCGCGCCGTCCCGCGCAGCCGGGCTCGGTGCCGCCGCGTTCCGTACCGCCCCGCGCCGGGCGGTCCGCCGGGCCGGATCGCCCCGCCCCGGCCCGGGTCCCGCGCCCCGATGAGCGCCACCGCGCGGCCCGATGACCGTCGTGGACCGCTGTCGCAGCCGGGGCCTGGCCCTGCCGTCGGACGCCGGGGCACGGCCCGGTCCGCTGGTCGCCGTAGCTGATCGATATGCCATGGCCCGACGGTAAGCACACCCGGCGGACTCCGCTCGGCCCGGTCAATTCCCGGGGAAAACCCGGCTGTTGTGGATAACTCCATCACCCGGACGAGGTAAAAGACCGCGAGACGACGCCCCGCGACGAGTCCTGACGCGAAGCGTCGGCCGTCGAGCGCGCCGGGATGTCCGCCCCCGGATCAACGCGGCGAGACCACGGCCCCCAGCAGCCCGGGGCCGGTATGCGCTCCGATCACCGCGCCCACTTCGCTCACATGCAACTCCGTCAGCCCCGGCACCCGTTCACGCAGCCGCTCGGCCAGGGCCGCGGCCCGTTCCGGGGCGGCGAGATGGTGGACCGCGACATCGACCGGTCCGGCCCCGGCGCATTCGACGGCCAGCTCTTCGAGCCGGGCGATCGCCTTGGACGCCGTACGCACCTTCTCCAGCATCTCGATCCGGCCGCCGTCGAGCTTGAGCAGCGGCTTCACCGCCAGCGCCGAACCCAGCAGGGCCCGGGCGGTCCCGATCCGGCCGCCGCGCCGCAGATAGTCGAGGGTGTCGACATAGAAGTACGCGGCGGTACCGGCGGCCCGCTTCTCCACCGCGGCGACGATCTCGTCCAGCGAGCCCCCGGCCTCGGCGGTCTCGGCGGCGGCCAGCGCGCAGAAGCCGAGCGCCATCGCGATGACCCCGGTGTCCACCACTCGTACCGGTACGGGTGCGTCCTTGGCGGCCAGTACCGCCGCGTCGTACGTACCGGACAGCTCGGCCGAGAGATGGAGCGAGACGATTCCCGAAGCCCCGGCGTCGGCGGCGGCACGGTAGGTGGCGGCGAAGGTCTCCGGGCCGGGACGGGACGTGGTGACCGGGCGCCGCTTCTGGAGGGCCTGCGCCAGCGATCTGGCGGAGATCTCCGTCCCCTCCTCCAGCGCCCGCCCGTCCACGACGACCGTCAGCGGAACCGTCACGATGCCGTGGTGCTCCACCGCCGTCTGCGGCAGATAGGCCGTGGAATCGGTGATGATCGCGACATGACGGGACATGACCGGGAGGTTACCGCCCGGCGCCGCGAGCGGGGAGCCCGCCCCCGCCGAGGAGCGGACCGCCCCCGCGGGAGGGCCCGGCTCCGGACCGCGAGGCGACCCGTCCGGACCGTGTCCCGTCAGTTCGAGGTCTCCGGCCGGGCGGCCTTCTGCCAGGGGTACTGCTCCAGCCGCGGATCGCGGGCCGTGATCGCCCGGGGACCCGACTCCTCGGCCGGGGACGACTCCGCGGACGCCGGGGGCGCGGCGCTCTCGGCCGCCGCCTTGGTCTCCGCGGGCTCGCGCCGCTCCTCGTAGGGGTTGCCGGGGGCGGGAGCGGCCGGAGCGGTGTCGGCGAACCCGCCGGGGGCGTCGGAGGCCCCGGAGTCGGCGCTCTGCGACCAGTGCCGCAGCGCCCCCGCCTCCATGTCGATCTGGGCGCTGAGCGTGTCCAGGTCGTCGTCCGCGAACTTCTGGGCCCGGTCGCGAGCGGCCCAGCGCAGCGACTCGGCGGAGTGGACGACCTTCTCGACCCGCTCCTTCAGCTCCGGCAGCTTGGCCGAGACCGTCGCGCGGTCCGGCTCCCGCTCCAGCCGCCGGAGTTCGTCGTCCAGTTCGCGGCCGTGGGCGCTCAGCCGCTCGAAGAGGGCGAGGGACTCATTCAACGAGGCGTCCTCGGCGACCCCGGCCCGCAGAGCGTCCTCGGTGGCCCGCATGGAGGTCCGCAGGTCCAGCCGGAGCTGGGCCAGCTCCCCGGCGACCCCGACCTGCCCCATGCTCTTGGCCCGCAAGGTGGTGTCCTCGACGGTGCGGCGAGCCTGGGTGACCGTACGCTCGACGCCCCGCTTCGCCACCTTGACCGCTTTTACTCCCGCATAAACACCCAAAGCGACAAAGGCGACGAAAAGCAGCGCCAGAATCAGAATCGCGGCTTCCATGGGCAGCCCTTCGCCTCGGCCTGGGAGATGTCGTCGTCTCCACCGTACGTGTTACGCGTTCACGGCAGGTAAAACGCCTTGTCTCCACGGTAAACGGAGCAGGCGGTCCCAGGGTTCCGGCGGATCGCCCGGCCTGCCGTCGGGGGGAAGTCCCCGAGCCCCGGCGCCCCTTCGGGCCGTACCTCTTCGGCCGGGGCTTTCCCGCGGACCGGGCCCCTATGACAGGAGCCCCGGTCCGGCGGTCGTCCGATCCGGGCCGGGCGACGAGGCGCCCGACCCGGGTCGTACCGTCACGCCGGGACGATGTTCACCAGCTTCGGCGCCCGGACGATCACCTTGCGGATGCCCGCCCCGCCCAGCGCCGCCACGACGCCCGGGTCGGCCAGGGCCAGCGCCTCCAGCTCGGTGTCCGAGATCGACGGCGGCACCTCCAGCCGGGCCTTGACCTTGCCCTTGACCTGGACGACGCAGGTCACGGTCTCGTCCACGACATACGCGGGGTCGGCGACCGGGAACGCCCGCAGCGTCACCGAGTCCTCGTGTCCCAGCCGGTGCCACAGCTCCTCCGCGACATGCGGCGCCAGCGGGGCGACCAGCAGGACCAGCGACTCGGCGACGGAGCGCGGCAGCGGCCCGCCCGCCTTGGTCAGATGGTTGTTCAGCTCGGTGACCTTGGCGATGGCGGTGTTGAAGCGCAGCCCCGCCATGTCCTGGGTGACACCGTCGACGGCCTTGTGCAGGGCCCGCAGGGTGGCCTCGTCGGCCTCACCGTCGACGACCGTGGTCGCCCCGGTCGCCTCGTCGACGACATTGCGCCAGATCCGCTGCAGCAGCCGGTACTGGCCGATGACGGCACGGGTGTCCCAGGGCCGGGAGACGTCCAGGGGGCCCATCGCCATCTCGTACAGGCGCAGCGTGTCGGCACCGTACTCGTCGCAGATCTCGTCGGGCGTGATGGCGTTCTTCAGGGACTTGCCCATCTTGCCCAGCTCGCGCTTGACGGGCTCGCCGTCGTACCAGAAGCCGCCGTCGCGCTCCTCGACCTCGGCCGCGGGCACCGGGAAGCCCCGGGCGTCCCGGTAGACGTACGCCTGGATCATGCCCTGGTTGAAGAGGCGGTGGAACGGCTCGACGGAGGAGACATGGCCCAGGTCGAAGAGGACCTTGGACCAGAACCGCGCGTACAGCAGATGCAGTACGGCGTGCTCCTGGCCGCCCACGTACAGGTCGACGCCGCCGTGCGGCATTCCGTCGCGCGGGCCCATCCAGTACTGCTCGACGGCCGGGTCGACCAGCCGCTCGTCGTTGTGCGGGTCCAGATAGCGCAGCTCGTACCAGCAGGAACCGGCCCAGTTGGGCATGGTGTTGGTCTCGCGCCGGTAGCGGCGGGGCCCGTCGCCCAGGTCCAGGGTGACGTTCACCCACTCCTCGTTGCGGGAGAGCGGCGTCTCGGGCTCGGTGTCCGCGTCGTCGGGGTCGAAGGTGCGCGGCGAGTAGTCGTCGACCTCCGGCAGCTCCAGCGGCAGCATCGACTCGGGCAGCGGGTGGGCGACGCCGTCCTCGTCGTAGACGATCGGGAAGGGCTCGCCCCAGTACCGCTGGCGGCTGAAGAGCCAGTCGCGCAGCCGGTAGTTGATGGTGCCCTCGCCCGCGCCCTGCTCGACCAGCCAGGCGATCATGCGCGACTTGGCCTCGGCGACGTCCAGTCCGTCCAGGGACAGCCGGTCGTTGGCGGAGTTGATCGCCGGTCCGGCGCCGGTGTACGCCTCGCCCTCCCAGCCGTCCGGGGGCCGTACGGTCCGGATGATCGGCAGCTCGAACGCCTCGGCGAACTCCCAGTCGCGTTCGTCCTGGCCGGGTACGGCCATGATCGCGCCGGTGCCGTAGCCCATCAGGACGTAGTCGGCGACGAAGACCGGGATCCGGGTGCCCGTGACCGGGTTCACCGCGTACGCGCCGGTGAAGACGCCCGTCTTGTCCTTGTGCTCGGTCTGCCGCTCGACGTCGCTCTTGGTCTGGGCCTGCTTGCGGTAGGCGGCGACGGCCTCGGCGGGCGTCGTGGCGCCGCCGGTCCACGCCTCCTTGACCCCCTGGGGCCATTCGGCGGGCAGGATCGAGTCGATCAGGCCGTGCTCGGGCGCCAGCACCATATAGGTGGCGCCGAACAGGGTGTCGGGGCGGGTGGTGAAGACGGTGACCGGCTCGCCCTGGTGGCCCTCGACGGCGAAGTCGACCCGGGCGCCCTCGGAGCGGCCGATCCAGTTCCGCTGCTGGAGCTTGATGGCCTCCGGCCAGTCCAGCCCGTCCAGATCGTCCAGCAGCCGGTCGGCGTAAGCGGTGATCCGCATGTTCCACTGGCGGAGCTTCGACTTGAAGACGGGGAAGTTGCCGCGCTCGGAGCGGCCGTCGGCGGTGACCTCCTCGTTGGCCAGGACGGTGCCCAGGCCGGGGCACCAGTTGACCGGGGACTCGGAGGCGTAGGCCAGCCGGAATCCGCCCAGGACCTCGGCGCGTTCGGCGGCGGTCAGCTCGCCCCAGGCGCGGGTGGTGCCGGGGACCTCGCGGCCGGCCTCGAACTCGGCGACCAGCTCGGCGATCGGCCGGGCCCGGCCGGCCGTCTCGTCGTACCAGGAGTTGAAGATCTGCAGGAAGATCCACTGCGTCCAGCGGTAGTACGCGGGATCGATCGTGGCGATCGTACGGCGCTTGTCGTGCCCCAGGCCAAGCCTGCGCAGCTGGCGCTTCATGTTGTCCATGGCCGCCTCGGTGGACACCCGGGGGTGGGTGCCGGTGGCGACGGCGTGCTGCTCGGCGGGGAGCCCGAAGGCGTCGAAGCCCAGGGTGTGCAGCACGTTGTGGCCGGTCATCCGCAGATGGCGGGCGTAGACATCGGTCGCGATATAGCCCAGCGGGTGGCCCACGTGCAGACCCGAACCGGACGGGTACGGGAACATGTCCATGATGAACTTCTTGGGCCGGGCCACCACGGCGGGGTCCCCGGCCAGCTCGCCCACCGGGTTGGGCGCCTCGTACGTGCCGTCGGCCTCCCAGGCGTCCTGCCAGCGCGCCTCGATCTCCGCGGCCAGCCCGGCGGTGTACCGGAACGGTGCGCCGATGTCTCCGGGGGCGGCGGAAGCGCCAGGGACTGCGGGGTTGGTCTCGCTCATGGTCTTCAAAGCTCCATCGATCGTCTCTGCCCGGCGTTCGGTAGGGGCGCCCGGCCCGGGGCACGGGGCCCGTAAACAAAAGGACCCCTCACACAGGAGGGGCAGCCGCGCCGATTCCGACCGGACTCTCGTCCGCCGGGACTGATCAGCGCGGCCCGCTAAGCAGAAGGCGTACGGCACGCATGGCGTCAGGGTACCGCAGGGGCCATCGCCGCCGCGCGTGGGCGTGCCCCCGCGGACGGGACGCGGAGGGCCGGGCGCCCGCCGCCGGGGACGGTCCCGCCGGGAGTCTCACGGGAAGACCGGCACAAGAGATGTCCCGCCCGGAACGGGAGGGACCATAGGACGCGCGTACGCGGATAAACGAGAAATCCCGCCGGACTCGGTCCGGCGGGATTGTCCCTACTGTGGAGCTAAGGAGAATTGAACTCCTGACCTCCTGCATGCCATGCAGGCGCTCTACCAACTGAGCTATAGCCCCTTGTGCGATGTCGCCCGGTTCGGTGTTTCCTCCGTGTCCCGGCGACGTCGACAACATTAACGCCCTCCCGCCCGCTTCACCAAATCCGTTCCCGGCCCCGGCCGGGAGCCGGACGGAGGCGGGCCGGAGCCGGGGGAACCGGGCGGGCCCGGCCCCCCGCCACCTGGTCACGGCCGGTTCCGGACGACCGTGCCGAAGCGGCCGTCAGGCCGTCGCGAAGGAGTAGAAGCGCTTCAGAGTGCAGTGCTCGTCCAGCAGGCGGCCGTAGATCGGCTCGCCTTCCAGTTCCCGGTAGGTCTCGATGGGGTCGCCCTTTATGATCAGCGCTCTCGCGCACTCCTCGCACCAGTACTGGTACTCGGGATTGATCGGGTCCATGTCGCGGACGATGGGCGTTCCGCTGCCGCACCAGTCGCATTTACGCCTGTGCGCCCCCATCAGTCAGTCCAGCTGTGGCCGCAGGACGTGCACACGTAAGAGACTCCACCATTGTCGCCGAGGACTTGGGCGACATGCGCCGATCCGCAGGACGGGCAACTGAGGGTCGCGCGGACGTCCCCGGCCACGAGCAGGGCGTCGCCGTCCTGGCTCGTGCTGGCGGACATCGCGCTCTCCTTACCCGTACTGGCCGGTGTCCCCTCCGGCCGTCCGATTCTGCCACGACACATCGGCCCGGGTCAGCGGCGTTCGCGCAGGAGACCTGCGAGAGCGCCGAGAACGGACGCGACGGCCAGGGCGACCGTGACCCACCACCACGCCTCGCCGGAGCCCTCCGCCTCCAGCCGGTCCAGGAAGAGCGCCCCGAAGACCGCCACCCCGGCCACCTGACCGAGCTGGGTGACCGTCACCAGGACACCGGCGGCGTCGGCCGCGTCCTCGGGCGGTACCCCGGCCAGCGCCCCCACCAGGGTGGGGCCGTGGGCAGCCGCGAGCCCGGCGCCGAAGGCGGCCAGCGCCGCGTACAGCGGGAGCCCGGCGGCGTCGCCGTCGCGCAGCAGGACACCGATGGCCACCAGTGCCGACGCGGTGACCACGAAACCGCCCGTGGCCAGGGCCGGGCGGCGCCGAACCGGCAGCCGCCGCCAGGTGAGCGACACCGCTCCGTGCGCCAGTCCGACCGGCAGGGACATCAGCCCGGCCCGCAACGGCCCGTATCCGAGGCTCTCCTGGAGGTGGAGGGCGAAGGCGAAGAAGCAGCCCGCGTTGACCGCCATGACCAGCGCGATCCGGGTGACGGCCGCTCCCGTACCGGGTGTCCGGAGCAGCCGGGGCGCGATCAGCGGTGCGCCGCCGCGCCGGGCGAGCCGGGACTCGTACGCCCGGAACACGACCAGCGCCACCACGGCCCCGGCCAGGCAGATCCGGGTCCACAGCGGCCAGCCCCGCTCCTGGCCGAGGACCAGGGGTACGGCGAAGAGGCCGACGGCGGCCGCGAGCAGGGCGAGACCGGGCAGATCGAGCGGGCGGGCGGCCCGGCCGGGACGGTCCCGGGGCAGCAGCCGGGCGCCCAGGACCAGCAGGGCGGCGCCGATCGGCACATTGACCAGGAACACCGGGCGCCAGCCGGCGCCGGGTACGTCGGTCCCGGCCAGGACACCGCCCACCACCAGGCCCGCGACGATCCCGCCGGCCAGGACCGCCGAGTACGCGCCGACGGCCCGGACCCGGGCCTCGCCGGTGAAGTGGAGCTGGATCAGGCTGAGCACCTGGGGGATCAGCAGGCCCGCGCCGACCCCCTGGAGCAGCCGGAAGGCGATCAGCCAACCGGTGCCTTCGGCGAGTCCGCAGGCCAGCGACGCGACCGTGAAGAGGGCGAGGCCGCCGAGCCAGACCCGGCGGTGCCCCAGCAGGGCGCCCAGCCGGGCACCGGTGATCAGCAGGGTCGCGTAGGCGATCGTGTAGCCGGCCACGATCAGCTGCAACCCAGCTCCCGACGATCCGAGTTCGGCCCGGATCGTGGGGGCCGCCACATGGACGGCGGAGGTGTCGAGCAGCGCCATGAACTGGGCGGCGAGCACCAGCGCCAGGACGACGCGGGGCCGGTTGTCGGTGCCGGGGGTTTTACTGGAACCGGGAGTACGGGAGTCGGCGGCGTCCGGGGGCCGGTGGGAGGTCGTTGGCATGAATCGAGGCTGACTCCCGGCCGGTACCGGTGGTGAGAGCCCGCCGATCCTGGTACCGGCAGTACCTGGCAGGGCCGGGCGCGGGCGCCGACGATGGGGGTGTGACGGCGATGACGATCGACAGCGGACCCGGAGCGGCGGGCCGGAGGCAGCGGCCGGTACGCGCTCCGGGGGCCGGACGGGATCCCGGGACGGCGCGGGACGGGGGCCGCGCGGACCGCCGCAGACCAGAGCTGGCGGCCTTTCTCCGGAGCCGCCGGGCCAGGGTGACCCCGGCGGACGTCGGGATGCCGCCGGGGGTACGCCGACGGACCCCCGGGCTGCGCCGTGAGGAGGTGGCCCAGCTCTCCGGAGTGGGGGTGACCTGGTACACCTGGCTCGAACAGGGGCGGCCGATCAACGCGTCGCCGCAGGTGCTGGACGCGGTGGCGCGGACCCTGCGGCTGGACGCCCCGGAGCGGGAGCATCTGTACCACCTGGCGCGGGTGCCGTACGAGCCGGTCTCCCCCGGCGGGGACGGCGGGCCCGAGGACGTGGGCCCCGAGATCCGGTCGATTCTCGACGCGCTCGATCCGCGCCCGGCCGTGGTCTACAACGCGCGGTACGACCTGCTGGCCGCCAACCGCTCCTACGACCGGCTGTTCCGGGCCGACCTGGTCCGGGGGCCGGGGCGGGGGAATCTGCTGTGGACGCTCTTCGTCGCCACCGGGTCGGACGAGTGCCCGGTCTGCCATCCGGACATCGAGTTGCCGCTGATGGTGGCCCAGTTCCGGGGTGCGTACGGCAGGCATGTCGGGGAACCGGCCTGGGAGTCGCTGATCACCCGGCTCTCGGCGGCCAGCCCGCGTTTCACCGAATTATGGCGGAGCGGGAACGTGGTGCCGCCGGGGACCCGGCTGAAGGTCTTCCGGCATCCCGCCGTGGGCGAGATGCGGATGACATCGGTATCCATGGAGATCAGCGGAGTGCCGGAGTCCCGGCTGGTGGTCCACTCCCCCGGTGACGAGGAGAGCGGCCGCCGCCTTGAGGCCCTGTACCGACTGGACGGGCCCGGGGACGACGGAACCCCGCCCTCGGGAAGAGGACGGGGTTCCGGACTGTGGAGCTAAGGAGAATTGAACTCCTGACCTCCTGCATGCCATGCAGGCGCTCTACCAACTGAGCTATAGCCCCTGGTGTTCTTCGCGCTCGGCGCTGCGAACAAGAAGAACTTTAGCCTGCGACCTGCCGGAAAGGGAAATCAGATCTCCCCCGCCGACGGGACGGCTCAGGTGTCGTCGCCCAGTACGGGCTCGGGGAGCGTACCCGCGTTGTGCTCCAGCAGCCGCCAGCCGCGGGCGCCCTCGCCGAGCACCGACCAGCAGCAGTTGGAGAGGCCGCCGAGGCTCTCCCAGTGGTGCGACTCCAGCCCGAGCAGCCGACCGATCGTGGTACGGATGGTGCCACCGTGGCTGACGACGACCAGAGTGCCGTTCTCGGGCAGCTTCTCGGCATGGCGCAGCACCACGGGGGCGGCCCGGTCGGCGACCTCGGTCTCCAGCTCGCCGCCGCCCCGGCGCACGGGCTCGCCGCGCTTCCAGGCCGCGTACTGATCGCCGTACCGCTCCTTGATCTCCTCGTGGGTCAGTCCCTGCCAGACCCCGGCCCAGGTCTCCCGCAGGCCCTCGTCGTAGACGATGTCGAGCCCGGTCAGCCCGGCCAGCTCACGGGCGGTCCCGGCGGCGCGCTTCAGGTCGGAGGCGACGATCGCGTCCGGTTCGAGGGAAGCCAGCAGCCGGGCCGCGCGGCGGGCCTGGGCGATCCCCGTCTCGGTGAGGGCGATGTCCGTGGTGCCCTGGAAGCGGCGCTCCAGATTCCACGCGGTCTGGCCGTGCCGCCACAGGACGATGCGGCGGCCGGTGCGCTTGTAGGCGTCCTCGTTCAGTTCAGCTCACCGTCCGCGTCCGCGCCGCCGGTCAGGTCGGCGTGCTCCTTGCCCTTGCCGCGGGTCTTCACCGCGTCCTCGGGCAGGGGAAGCTCGGGGCAGTCCTTCCAGAGCCGCTCCAGGGCGTAGAAGACGCGCTCCTCGCTGTGCTGGACGTGGACGACGATGTCGACGTAGTCGAGCAGGATCCAGCGGGCGTCGCGGTCGCCCTCGCGGCGCACGGGCTTGGCGCCCAGGTCCTTGAGCAGCCGCTCCTCGATCTCGTCGACGATCGACTTGACCTGGCGGTCGTTGGGGGCGGACGCGATCAGGAAGGCGTCGGTGATCGACAGCACATCGCTGACGTCGTAGGCGATGATGTCGTGCGCGAGCCGGTCGGCGGCCGCCTGGGCGGCGGCGTTGACGAGCTCGACGGAGCGGTCCGTAGCGGTCACTGGCTGGCTTTCGTCGGCGGTCGTGTACCAGACAAGGGTCTCACGGACCGCCGACACACCCGCCCGGGTTTCCCCGGGGCGGCACCGGGACGGGGGCTCACGCGGTTCTCCGGCCGCTCCCGCCCCTCTCCCCCGCGACCGGATGCGTCAGTCCGTCCGGTAATCGCCGCCGAGCACGACGCCGATCTCCGCGTTCGGCGGGGCCGTGCCCTTCTTGACCGCGGTCGCCGGGAGCCCCAGCGTCTTAGCGACCTCGACGGCCTCGGCCTTCCGCGCGTCGTCACCATAGGTGACGGTGGAGGTACCGGCGGTCCCGGCCGAGCCGCCGTCGACGACCGCGTAGCCGGCGTTGCCCAGGGCGATCCGCGCGGCCTCGGCGGTCTTCGCCTTCCCGGTGGCGTCACGGATCCCCACCCGGACCGGCGCGCCCTGCTCGGGCACGGTGACGGAGCCGCCGAGGACGTCCCGGACGATCCCGGCCGATGCCTGCTCCGTGAGCCGCCCGTCGGGGCCGACCGAGAGGAGGAGGGTCGCGTAGTCGCCGCCCTTGGCCTGGTCCGCGAGTTCGGCGAGGGACGCGCCGAGGTCCTTCTCGGTGAACGACGGGTCGAGGAGCTGGCCCAGGGTCTCGACGGTGACGATCGCGGACTCGGCGTCGCTGGGGAACTTCTTCAGTACGCCCTGCATCACCTGGCCGAACCGCTGGAGCTGCTTGGCCTCCGGTTCACCGGGCCCGAGCCTGGTGGCGTAGGCGACGGCGGCCCGGCCGTTCAGTGTCTGGTTCTCGCCCTTCTTCACCAGCGGGGCCGCGTTCTTCGACTCTCCGGGGACATCGGTGTCGGTCGTCAGGTCGATACCGCCGACCAGTTCGACGAGGTTCTCCAGAAAGGGGGTGTCGAGCCGCCAGGTGCCGCCGATCCGGGCGCCGAGTGCCGTGCCGATGGCATCGCGGGTCCCGATGGCACCATCGGCCTCCACCGACTTGGCCAGGGTCGTGGTGGCGCCCTGCTCGTCGGTGACGGAGAGCGCGTCGGGCAGCAGAACGGTGGTACCGCGTCCGGTGGTGACGTTGTCCACGAGCAGCGCCGTCGAGGTGCCCTTCTTCCTGGTGTCGCGCAGATGGACGACGATCACATCACGCTTCTGCGCCCCGGCGGAGACGCTCTTCTTCTTCCCGTCGTCCGACATTCCCGGCAGCGCGCCCTCGGCCCAGAGCCAGCCGACGCCGCTGATCAGGGCCAGGGCCAGGACGACGGCGAGGGCGACGACCCGGTTACGGCCCCGGCGCCTGGCCTCCTCACGCCGTTCGGACCGGCTCTCGGTGAACTTCAGCCAGTCGATGACGTCTTCGGACTCGTCGTCCGGCTCCTGGATGAACGCGAACTGCTCGGTGCGGTAATCGCGCCGGTCGGGATCGCCGAAGGGATCCGGGTCGCCGAAGTCGCCGCGGGCATCGGGCCCGCCGGGGTCTCCGGCCGCCTCGGAGCGGCGCGGGCCGGGCAGGGACGCCGTCTCCGGGCCGGTGACACCCGGTCCGTCCCCGGGGGCGGGCTGCTGTGCGGGCACGGTCCACTGCTGGGTGGTGTCGACCGCGAGGGGCCCGGTGCCGGGGCCGGGCCCGGGGTCGTAGCCGTAGCTCTCGTAGGGACGGCCCTCGGGGTCGTAGCCGTACGTCTGCTCCTGGACCGGCTGCTGCCCGGTGCCGGTGTCGTACCCGGTGTACGGGGCGGGCTCGTAGCCGGAGTAGCCGTACGCGCCACCGCCGTACGTGCCACCGCCGTACGTATCGTCCGGCTGGGACGGCACATGGGGCTCGTACGGCCGGTCGCCGTACTCGGCGGACTGTCCGGGGCCCGGGGGGTATCCGGGGGCGTACGCGCCGCCGTCGTACTCCTGGCCGTAGTCCTGGCCGCTTTCCGGCCCGTGGGAGCCGTCGTACGGCGGTTCATGGGGCTGCTGGGGCTGCTGGTAGACCGGCTGTCCGTAGGCGTCGTAACCGATGATCCGCGGCTGGTACGGGTCGTACGGCTGCTGGTCGTTCACCGGTGCCCCCTCTCCGGGTTCAGTGACCGCGGTACAACTGGCTCTTGTCGATGTACCGCACGACACCGTCGGGTACGAGATACCAGACGGGATCGCCCTTGGCGACCCTCGACCGGCAGTCGGTCGAGGAGATCGCCAGCGCCGGGACCTCCACCAGGGAGACCTTGCCCTCGGGCAGACCGTCGTCGGTCAGGTCGTGACCCGGCCGGGTGACGCCGATGAAGTGGGCGAGGGAGAAGAGTTCGGTCGCGTCCCGCCAGCCGAGGATCTGGGAGAGCGCGTCCGCGCCGGTGATGAAGAAGAGGTCGGTGTCCTCGTTGAGCGCGCTGAGGTCCCGGAGGGTGTCGATGGTATACGTCGGCCCCGGGCGGTCGATGTCGATCCGGCTCACCGAGAACTGGGGATTGGAGGCCGTGGCGATCACGGTCATCAGATAGCGGTCCTCGGCCGGGGAGACCGCCTTGTGGGTCTTCTGCCACGGCTGCCCGGTGGGCACGAAGACGACCTCGTCGAGATGGAACAGGGCAGCCACCTCGCTCGCCGCCACCAGATGTCCGTGGTGGACGGGGTCGAACGTCCCGCCCATCACACCGAGTCGTCGTCTGACGGGACCGGCGTCCGGCTCACCGGACGCGGTACCCGCCTGCTGTTCCTGCTCTCCCATGCGTGCAGAGCCTACTGGCACGTCCGTACGGGGCGTACGGCGCGGCTCAGCGGTCGCGGTTGAAGCTCGTGGTGATCCAGAGCAGCAGAAGGAGGGCGATCAGGGCTCCGGCGCCGACGAGGAGCGGGCTGAGGCTTTCGTGGCCACCGCCCTCGGCGAGCGGGACGAGGCTGGCGGAGGTGCTGGCGATGCTCATCTTCTGCGGACCCATTCGATCGGGGACGGGGCGGAGGGACTTCGGGCACACATCGTATGCGGGCGGGTCGGGCACGCTCACGCCGACTCGGTCGTTGAGGTGGTCACGGCGCCGGGAAGGCCGGTGCCGGGACGGCGGGAACGACGGCCGCCGGACGGGCGGACGGCGGGCCCGGGAGTTGTCCACAGGCTCCGGTGCCCCTCGGGGGCAGCACCTACGCTGGGGCCTGTCGGGGCGACGAGCCGTCCGATCGCACCTATGGCACCAATGGGCTACACAGGGGGCTGGAATGACCGAAAGCAGTCATGAGAACGTGCCGAGCAGGCAGCGCAAGCGTTTCCCCGGTATCTCGTCCCGGGCGTACGAACACCCCGCGGACCGCTCGGCGCTGGTCGCTCTGCGCAAGCTCAGCGGCTTCGACACCGTCTTCAAGGCGCTGAGCGGACTGCTGCCGGAGCGGAGTCTGCGGCTGCTCTTCCTCTCCGACTCCGTGCGGGTGGGTGACGAGCAGTTCGCGCATCTGCACTCGATGCTGCGGGACGCGTGTTACATCCTGGACCTGGAGAAGGTCCCGGCGATGTACGTCACGCAGGACCCGCGGCCGAACGCGATGTGCATCGGCCTCGACGAGCCGATCATCGTGGTCACCACGGGCCTGGTCGAGCTGCTGGACGAGGAGGAGATGCGGGCCGTCGTGGGCCACGAGGTGGGTCACGCCCTCTCGGGGCACAGCGTCTACCGCACGATACTGCTCTTCCTGACGAACCTGGCGCTGAAGATCGCCTGGGTGCCGCTGGGCAATGTGGCGATCATGGCGATCGTGACGGCGCTGCGGGAGTGGTTCCGCAAGTCGGAGCTGTCGGCCGACCGGGCGGGGCTGCTGGTGGGGCAGGACCTCCAGGCGTCCATGCGGGGTCTGATGAAGATCGCCGGTGGTAACCATCTGCACGAGATGAACGTGGACGCGTTCCTCCGCCAGGCCGAGGAGTACGAGGAGGGCGGCGATCTGCGGGACTCCGTCCTCAAGATCATGAACGTGCTGCCCCGTTCGCACCCCTTCACCACGGTCCGGGCGGCCGAGCTGAAGAAGTGGGCGGAGAGCCGGGACTACCAGCGGCTGATGGACGGCCACTACCCCCGGCGGGACGAGGACAAGGACGCCTCGGTGTCCGACTCCATCCGGGAGTCCGCCTCGCACTACGCGGACACCGTACGGACCAGCAAGGACCCGCTGATGAAGCTGGTCGGCGACATAGCGGGCGGCGCGGGCGACCTCGGGGGCAAGCTCCGCGACAAGTTCGGTGGTGGCGGCGGCCGGGCCGGGAACGGGAATGGAAACGGGGACGGCTCCTCCGCGAACGGCGACGGCAAGAGCTGAGCCGACGCGTCGGGGCCGCTCCGGGCCGGTCCGGACGGGGTCGCCACGGGCCGCTCCGGGCCGGATGGGGCCGGGGCGTTCCGGGGTCACCCCGGAGGCGGTGACGGCGACGGTGTCGCTGGAGAGCGGGGTGCCGGGGTGGGCAGGGCCGAGTCGGCGAGAGTGCCGCAGAGGGCTACCGCCGGGCCGGGGCCTGTGCCGTAGGGATCCGTCGCCGCCGGGCCTCCCGGGGCCGCAGTCTCACCCGCCAGCAGGGGCCGTAGCCTCCGGGAGAGATCCGTGGCGCAGGAGTGCGGGCCCGCCCGGAGCCGGCTGGAGACGATCTCCGTCTGGTGGCGGGCGATGTCCTCGTGGTCGAAGCGGAGACGCAGTTCCCGTTGGACGACGAAGGCCGACGCGGGGGCGGCCGACGCCCGGGACCGGTCCGGGGCCCGTTCCCCGGGCCGGCTCGCCGCCGGGGTGCGGGTCACCCCGGCGTCGGCGGCCGGGGCCGGACGCAGGGCGTAGGTGAAGGTGTGGCGGGAGCTGACCTCCAGCGCGCCCTGGGCGGTCTCGGTGTAGTCGAGGGTGCCGCGGACCCTGATGGCGCTGTCGGCGAGGGCCACCTCGGCGGGGTCGAACCGGACCAGCCACCCGGCGGCCGGAGCCGTACGGGAGTCCGGCGACCCGATGCCCGGCTGCGGTCCGGAAGCCGGTCCGGAAGCCGAAGCAGAGGCGGAGGCGACGGCCGGGGTTCGGACGGGGGCGGGGAGGCCGTGGCCGGTGCTCCGGTCGAAGGCGTCGAGCTGACGGGCGTTCAGCAGGATGCGTACGGGGCGTTCGGTGGCGCCGGTGAGGACGGCCGGGTTCAGCGACGACGCGACCAGGAACTCCTTGGCGACCGTCAGCGCCGTCAGCACATCGTCCTCGGGGAAGCCACGGGTGGCGCGCACACCCGGCAGGGTGATCCCGGCGGCCCCGGCGCGATGCTGGGCGGCGGGCCCGCGCCGTAACAGCTCGGCGGGTGTTCCGCCCGGGACCCGTCCGGTCGGTGCCAGCGGGATCACGGTGATCCGGGGCTGCTCGGTCCCGGGCGCGGCGGCGACCGGACCGTCGGAGCGGCGCAGCCCGAAGTGGACCGTCATGGCGAAGGCCAGGGCGACCAGCAGAGTCAGCAGAATCAGCACCCACGCCCCGCCGGGGCCGTGGCGGCCGTACGGCGGCGGCGCGGGCGGCAGGGCGCGGACGGCCCGGGCGTGCGGGTGCATCCGCTCCTGTGCCGAGTACTCCCGGAGCCGGGCAGCCCGGACGAAGGTCTCGTCGAAGACGACGGCTCCGTACTCGTCCTCTCCGCCATCGGGGAGTCCATCGGTCGGACCCTCGGGCGGATCGCCACGCCCAGCCATACTCTCAGGGTTGGTTCCGGGGGCCGCCGGTAAACGCCGCGGGGGATTGTTTTGTACGGGATGCCCTCCCGGCGGGTTCGACGGGGGGTGCTGGCGCTCCCCCGGTGCCCTCCGCGGCGCGGGGGCCACGCACCCGCCCGGCGGTTCCCCGTACCCCTGAAACCCGGACACGCCGGGCGGCCCCTGACGAGCCCGGCTACGGGCGGGGGCCCGGGAGGGGGGTGGCGGTGCGGGTGGGGTCGATGTCCGTGGTGGCGGGGGGCGGGATCTGGTCCTGGCGGCTGCCCGATGCGCCCCGGTAGACCGCCGTGAAGGCGAGGGCGACCATCCCGATCCCCATCAGCAGGGCGAGCGCCCAGGCGACCGGGCGGTGCCAGTGGGCCGTGCCCCGGTACGGGCGGAGCGCGCCGCCGTGCGGGCCGTAGGGGCCGGACCAGTCCGTGTCGCCATCGTCGCGATCGCCGCGATCCTCGTGATCGTCGCGGGCTCCGTAGCGGCGCTCGGTGTCGTAGAAGCCGTCGTACGACTCGTCGTCCGGGTGGGCGAAGCCCATGGCCGCCGCCCGGGCCGCCTCGGCCTCCGCGCGGGCCTGCGCGGCGGCCAGCAGCCGCTCGACGGCGCTGGGTTCCTGGAAGGCGGCGGAGCGGACGAAGTCCTCGTCGAACACCACGGAGGCGAAGTCCTCGTCCGCGCCTCCGCGGTCGTCGTCGGGCTCCCAGCCGTCCGGGAACGGCCTGCCCCCCACGTCGTCCGGCACGTCATTCAGAGTAGACCCGGGCGCCGTGTTTGGGCAGACGGAGGGCGAACTCTCCCCGCCCGGACGACCGGTTCTCCCCCGCCGTTACCGGGTGTGTCCGTCGCCGGTGAGGATGTACTTGGTCGACGTCAGCTCGGGCAGGCCCATGGGTCCGCGGGCGTGCAGCTTCTGGGTGGAGATGCCGATCTCCGCGCCGAAACCGAACTGGCCGCCGTCGGTGAACCGGGTGGAGGCGTTGACCGCGACCGTCGTGGAGTCGACCAGTCGGGTGAAGCGGCGGGCCGCCGCCTGCGAGGTGGTGACGATGGCCTCGGTGTGCCCGGAGGACCAGCGCCGGATGTGCGCGACGGCGTCGTCGAGGGAGTCGACCACGGCCGCGGCGATGTCGTACGAGAGGTACTCCGTCTCCCAGTCCTCGTTCGTCGCCGCGACGACCGTGGCCTTGGTGTCCCCGGCCTGCTCGCGGACCCGCTCGTCGGCGTGGACGGTGACCCCGGCCTCGGCGAGCGCGTCGAGCGCCCGGGGCAGGAAGGCGGCCGCGATGTCCCGGTGGACGAGGAGCGTCTCGGCGGCGTTGCAGACGCTGGGGCGCTGGGCCTTGGAGTTGACCAGCACCGAGACGGCCATGTCGAGGTCGGCCTCGGCGTCCACGTAGACATGGCAGTTGCCGGTACCGGTCTCGATGACGGGGACGGTGGACTCCTCGACCACCGTACGGATGAGTCCGGCGCCGCCCCTCGGGATGAGGACGTCCACCAGGCCGCGGGCCCGCATCAGTTGCTGGACGGACTCGCGGGAGTCGGCGGGGACCAGCTGAACCGCTTCGGCGGGGATCTCGGTGGCGCCGAGGGCGTCCCGGATCACCCGGACGAGTGCCGTGTTGGAGGCGTACGCGGAGGACGAGCCGCGCAGCAGGACCGCGTTGCCGGACTTCAGGCAGAGGGCGGCGGCGTCGACGGTGACGTTCGGCCGGGCCTCGTAGACGATGCCGACGACCCCGAGCGGGACCCGGACCTGACGCAGATCGAGGCCGTTGGGGAGGGTGGAGCCGCGGACGATCTCGCCGACGGGGTCGGGCAGCGCCGCGACGTCCCGTACGTCGGCGGCGATGGCCCGGATCCGCTCGGGGGTCAGGGTCAGCCGGTCCACGATCGACTCGCTCGTGCCCGCCTCCCGGGCCCGGGCCACGTCCTCGGCGTTGGCCGCGACGATCTCGTCCGTGCTCGCCTCCAGCGCGTCGGCGACGGCCAGCAGCGCCGCGTCCTTCTCCGCGCGCGGCAGCGGGGCGAGACGGGCGGCGGCTTCCCGGGCGGCCAGCGCGACCCGGCCGACGGGGTTGAGGGAGTCCTGCGGGGTGAGCGGCGTCGTCATACCCGCAGGGTAATGGGGACGTGTCCCGGCCTCGTCCCCCATTTCGCACTGCGAGACGTCCCGGCGGCCGGAAGGAGTCGGAGGGATCCGGAGGAACACAGAAGGGATCAGAGGGAACCGGAGGGGCTCAGGGGGATCCGAAGGCATCGGAGGGGCCCGAGGGGATCAGAACGGGTGGACGCCGACCCGGGACGCCGGGGGCGGGCCGTAGCCCTCCGCGAGGCGCTGGTGGTACGTCTGGCGGTCGATGACCTCCAGGCCGACGATCGTCCACGGCGGCAGCTTCGCCGTCGCCCGGTGCTCGCCCCAGAGCCGGAGCGCCACGGCCGCCGCGTCGTGGAGGTCACGGGCCTCCTCCCAGTAGCGGATCTCGGCATGGTCGTTGGCGTACCTGCTGGTCAGCAGGAAGGGGTGGTCGTGGGCGAGTTGTTCGAGGCCGCGGCGGACCTCCGCCAGCGGCGCCTCGGCCCCGGAGACGCTGAGGGTGATGTGCCACAGTTTGGACTGGGCTTGGTCCTCGGTGTCGGCGACGGCGCCGTCACCGACGCTCGTCAGGGTCCGCTCGGGCCGTGCCGTGTGGCCCGCCGCCGGGCCGGACCGTTCGGGGCCCGCGGTTCCGTGGACGCAGCGGACGCCGTTGTTCCCTCGGGGCATGTCCCCCGGGCGCGCGATGGTCACAGGCGGCCTCCTGATTGCGTGTGTCGTGGTGCCCCGCCCCCGCAGTGCCCCCCGCAACAAAGTTGACCAGCCCCGGACCGGACGTGGGGCGGTTTTGGTAAAGGTCCCTGTTGGTTGACGGTGGTTTCAGCCGATTCAGGGGTTCATCACGACGAGATCGTCCCTGTGTACGACTTCCCTCTCGTATTGCGGACCGAGTTCGACGGCCAGTTCGCGGGTGGAACGCCCGAGCAGGGCGGGCAGCTCCTTGGCGTCGTAGTTGACCAGGCCACGGGCGACGGCCCGGCCCCGGGTGTCGCGGAGTTCGACCGGGTCGCCGGCGGTGAAGTCGCCCTCGACGGCACAGATCCCGGCCGGGAGGAGCGATTTGCGGCCCCGGACGACGGCCTCGACGGCCCCGTCGTCGAGGACGAGGGCGCCCCGGGGGGTGGAGGCGTGGGCGAGCCACAGCAGCCGGTCGGCGGAGCGCCGTCCGGTGCGGTGGAAGAACGTGCCGGTGGCCCGGCCGGCGAGGGCGTCGGCGGCGCGGACGGCGGAGGTGAGGACGACCGGGACCCCGGCGGCGGTGGCGATCCCGGCCGCCTCGACCTTGGTGACCATGCCGCCGGTGCCGACCCCGGCCCGTCCGGCGCTGCCGATCTCCACATGGGCGATATCGGCCGGGCCGCGGACCTCGTCGATCCTGGTCGTCCCGGGCCTGGCCGGGTCGCCGTCGTACAGTCCGTCCACGTCCGAGAGCAGGACCAGCAGGTCGGCCCGGACGAGATGGGCGACGAGGGCCGCGAGCCGGTCGTTGTCGCCGAACCGGATCTCGTCGGTGGCGACGGTGTCGTTCTCGTTGATGACCGGGATCGCGCCCATGGCCAGCAGCTGGTCGACGGTCCGGTAGGCGTTGCGGTAGTGGGCCCGGCGGCTGGTGTCCTCGGCAGTGAGCAGCACTTGGCCGACCCGGACGCCGTACCGGGCGAAGGACGCGGTGTAGCGGGCCACGAGCAGGCCCTGGCCGACGCTGGCGGCGGCCTGCTGGCGGGCCAGGTCCTTGGGCCTGCGGGCGAGGCCGAGCGGGGCGAGACCGGCGGCGATGGCGCCGGAGGAGACCAGGACGATCTCCTTCTCACCACCGCTGCGGACCTTGGCGAGTACGTCGACGAGGGCGTCGACGCGGTCGGCGTCGAGGCCGCCCGACGCGGTCGTCAGGGACGACGAACCGACCTTGACGACGATCCTGCGGGCCTGTGTCACCTGCTGTCTTGCCTCTGTCACGGACCGAATCTATGTCAGGGCGGCGGTCCGGTGCCGGGAGTTCTCAGCCGCTGGACACTTTCCGGCCGGGCCCGGAACCCGCGACCCGCCGGAAGCACGGCCCGGAGCCAGGACCAGGAACGGGACGAGGAACGGGACCGGGGGCCCGGGCCCGAGCCGGAGCCCGGACCGGGAGCCCGGACCCGGGCCCGTCGGCGCGACGCCCGTACGCCGTCAGCCCGCGACCGGCTCCTGCGGCACGCCGTCCGCCCCGGCCCGGGCCGACGGGGGCCGTTCGGCGGTCTCCTCCGGGCGGCGGGCCGGGGCGGCCTGTTCGCCGATCCGGCGGGCGACGCCCCGGTTCCGGGCCTCGGCCGCGGTCTGGAGCGCCCGTACGGCCGCGTTGAACCGCTCCATGGAGGTGGGGTGGTCGGGGCCGAGCAGGTAGTGCTTGAGTTCCCGCCGGGCGCCCGCCAGCGGATCGTCGCCGGGCGAGGCGACGGCGGCCAGCAGTTCGTCCAGTCCGGCGGCGTCGTTGCCGAGGATCACGGCCGCCCCGGCGGCGGTGTACTGCCGCCGGAACTCGTCGGCGCCGAGCCCTGCCGAGTCGGTGATGGCGTACGGTTTGCCGCTGGCCATGAAGTCGGAGACGACGCTGGAGATATCGGAGACGAGGGCGTCGGACTCGTTGAAGCAGTCGTAGAGCCCGGGTTCGTTCCCGGTCACGACGCGGTGCTCCCACCAGCCCGCCGCGCTCCAGTACGCCTTGTTCCACTCGGTCCGCAGCCGGGCCGCGCGGGCCAGCCGGCCGGGGTCGGCGAGGGAGTCCCGGGAGCGTTCCGCCTCGTCGCCGCCGGGCCGTTCGGGCCCCCGCAGCCGGGCGAGTCCGGCGTCGATCCGGGCGGCGCGGGCGGCGGCCTCCTCCCGTGCCCGCCGGTCCCCGGCGTTCCCGGCGGCCCAGCGGGGGTCGGTACGGCGCTCGGCCGCGGCGGCCTCGACCAGGGCGGTGACCCGCTCGTGGGCGGCCTTGGCCCCGGGGTCGCGGAGCCCGGTGAAGGGGTGCGGTTTGTAGAGGACCCGGACGGGGGGTTCGGCGGCCAGCAGCCGCCGGACGATGTTCTCCCCTGCGAGCAGCAGGGACGTATTGCCGGGGTCGTCCTCCCAGCCCTCCCAGGTGGGCGCGTACAGCACGGTCGGGATCGGGTGTACGGGCCGGTCCCCGGCGTGGGCGATGGGCGCGAGCTGGGGGCGGCCGACCTCGACGACGCCGCCGTCGGGGACGCCGACGTCGGCGACGGCGTAGCGGTCCCGGCCCGCCCGGCCCGCGGTCCACACCTCGTCGTACACCTTGCTGAACGGGTTGACGGAGGCCAGCTTGTCGCTGTCGCCGTGGCCGATGAAGACGTGCTTCATGGTGGGCCTGCGGAGCAGGTGGATGTTCTTGCCGACATTGGCGGCGTAGAGCGCGACCCGGACCGTGGAGAGGTCGAGGTTCATGGCGTGGGTACCGCCGGGGACGCAGAGGACGGGGACCGGGGTCTCGTTGAGCCTGGCCGTCAGTTCCCGTTCGCGCATCAGGATCAGCGGGCGGCCGTCGATCCGTTCCATCGTCTCCAGCCACATATTGGCCTGGTAGGCGGAGGCGGCGCTGCCGGAGAAGTAGAGGACGACGGTGGGCCGGTAGGCGCGCAGCCAGTCGTTGACGGCGTCGAGGACGGTCGCGGCGGGCGGCACCCGGCGGGTGAGGAGGTACGGGACGAGGACCGCGGTGTAGAGCAGGCCGAGGCCGAGGGAGGCGGCGATACCCGCGTAGCCCACGAGGTCCTCGCCGGTGGCGGCGGCGGTCAGTACCCCGGCGACGGCGGGCAGATCGAGGTGGAGCATCTTCCGGGCGGCGCGGCGCAGCAGGAACCGCGGCGGGGCGTCGGGGATCCGCAGCGGGCCCGCGGGGATGTTGCGGGTGGCGACGGGCAGGGTGCGGTGGGAGCGGATCAGGGCCGTGAGGGCGCCGTGCGGGGCCTGGAGGCCGTAGAAGACCAGGAATCCGGCGACGGCGGTGAAGAAGAGGGTCGTGTCGGCGAGGCCCGTACGGGCCAGCAGCAGTACGAGCAGGAGTTGGCGGAGGAGGAACCGGATGGAGAGTCCGGCTCGCACCTTGCTGAGCCGGTTGACGAGATAGCTGCCGCGGTGGTGGAGGTACCAGTCGGCGAGATAGGTGAGGGCGGCGGCGGCCGCGAAGAACGGGACGTGCGGCAAGAGCGCGGCGAGCAGGACGGCGGGGTAGCCGAGTCCGATGAGGGCGGCGGCGGCCAGTTCGGACCGGCTGCCGACGCGCGCCAGGCGCATGGCGGTCGTGATCACGGAGAACCTGCTCCAGACGGTGCCCGGCGGTGGCTCCGCGGCACGGGCGGCGGAATCGTGGCGGACAGAGGGGCTGACGGAGGGACGGGAGAAGGGGAAGGGCGGCTCGGGAGGCCCTGACGGCGGGGCCCGCGAGCGGGGACCCGGGACGGGGCCGTACCACGGGGGTCTGACGGGAGTGGTGGCGGCGGGGCCGCCGGGTCGCCGGGAGCGCCGGGTTGTCCCATCGGTGCCGCTACGGGACGGGCCCGGACCACGCGGCCCCGGAGAACGGAACCGACGGGAGCGGCGGGAGCGGCGGAGCCCGTAGGACCGGCGGAGCCCGGCCCGGTCCGGCGGTCGGCGCGGCCGGTGCCGGTCAGACCGCGTTCTGCCGGTCGAGCACCGCCGCCAGGGCCTGCTCGAAGCCCGACGCCTCACCCGCGCCCCGGGTCGGGTCCTGGCGGCGGACGTCCACGACGTGCCCGGTCAGTTCGGAGAGGAGGACGTCGAGCGACGTCCGGGCGACGGCCTCGGAGGAGAGCAGACTGCCCGCGGGCTCGGTGCCGAAGGCCCGGGTCCGCATGGGGGTCGCGGTGCGTTCGGGGTTGACGCAGTTGACCCTGATCCCGTCGGCCGCCCATTCGTCGGCCAGCGCCTGGGTCAGATTGACCATGGCGGCCTTGGTGGACGAGTAGAGGCTGTACTCGGCCCGGCCCCGGGTGTAGCTGGACGAGGTGTAGAGCAGCAGCTGCCCCTGTGTCTCGGCCAAGTACTTGTAGGCGGCGCGGGCGATCTGCACCGGGGCCAGATAGTTGACGTGCAGGGCTTCCAGGATGGTGCTGTTGTCGGTCTCGGCGAGCCGCCCGATCCGTAGCAGCCCGGCGGTATTGATCACATAATCGATCCGGCCGGTCTCCGTGTAGGCCCGGGAGAGGGCGTCGTCCACGTGTTCCGGGTTCTCCACATGGGTTCCGGTGGTGGAGCGGCCGAGGGCGTAGACCCGGGCCCCGTAACCCCGGGCGAGGGCGGCGACATCGGCGCCGATGCCGTACGAGCCGCCGAAGACGATCAGGGTGCGTCCGGCGAGGAGTTCGCGGTAGGCGTCCTCCCCCGCCTGGGCGGGGGCGGCGGTGGAGGCGAGCTGGAACAGCTTGTCGGCGATGAAGACGTCGACGGGCTGGGTGACCTTCATGTTGTACTCGTCGCCCGCGACGACATGGATGGGGACGTCCGGCAGATACCGCAGGACGACCGAGCAGTCGTCGGTGGCCTGGAAGTTGGGGTCGCCGGCGGCCAGTTCGTACGCCCGCCGGATCGTGGAGAGCTTGAACGCCTGCGGGGTCTGGCCCCGGCGCAGCCGGGAGCGGTCGGGGACGTCGGTGATGAACTCGCCGTCCTCGCCGTGGGTACGGGTGACGACGATGGTGTCGGCGGAGGGGATGGCGACGTCGACGGCCCGGTAGCGGGCCAGCGCGTCCACGCAGTCCCGGATGACGCGCTGCGACAGCAGGGGCCGGACCGCGTCGTGGAAGAGGACGTTGACGTCCTCGCCGGGCGCGGCGTCGGCGCCGAGGGCGGCGATGGCGCGCTCCGTGGTCTCGTTGCGGGACGCGCCGCCCTCGATGACCCGCCGCACCTTGGTGAGTCCCGCCTTGGCGACGATCCGTTCGACGTCCGGTACGAAGCCGGGCGCCATCAGCACGATCACGTCGTCGACGGCGTCGGCCTGTTCGAAGGCGGTCAGGGTGTGCTCGATGACGGCCTTGCCCGCGATCTTCAGCAGCTGCTTGGGGATCGACAGTCCCACGCGTTGCCCGGTGCCGCCCGCGAGCACGACGGCCGTGGTGCGCGGGGTGGCTGGATGTGATGCGGACACAGACGGACCTACCTCGATCGAGACGGGTGCGGAGCGGAGCGATGTTTACACTCTCCGTGACTGTCCCGCAACGCGGCGGAGCCGCCCTCGCGTGGTGTTCCGATCCGGGGATCGCGCCTCGGCGCCCGGGTCCGTACCGGCACTGCAGGGGGTTCCCGCAGTACGCCGGGGGCGGGACGGCCCGGGGGCCGCCCGCCCGGCGACCGGCCGGCGAACTACCCGGAACGGGCAGGTCCGGCCGGTTCATCAGCGGTTTCTCAGCTCCAGTACCAGCCGGTTGGCCGGGTCGAAGGCCAGTCGCAGCACGATCAGCCGCTGGTCCTGGCCGCGGATCTTACGGATCACCCGGCGGGCCAGCAGCAGGGGCCGCTGCTCGTGCAGCAGCACCTCGGGATAGCCGATGACATCACTCTTCCGGAGCACATCGTCAAGGAGCCGCCCGACGGCGGCGGGTCGCTGGTCCGGGTGGTAGCGGAGCCACAACTCCCAGGACTCGTCCTCCTGTTCGCGGCGGTCGGCGACCGTCTCGCAGTCGAGGACGACGGAGAAGCCCCGGGTGCCCTCGCGGGTGCCGTGGAAGACGATCTCGTCGTCCGGGTCACCGCCCCGGCGCAGGATCAGGGTCGGCTCGCCCGCGGGTTCGACCGTGCCGAGGATCCGTCCGGTGAGGGTGAGCCGGTGCTCGTCGATCGTGAGGTCACCGGCCTCGACATGCTGCCGGCGGGCCCAGGAGCGCAGGACCAGGCGGTGGGCGGGGGGTTCGCGGAAGGGCACGAGATGGTGGACGGCGGCGTCCCGGGCGAACCGGTCGGCGGCGGCCAGCGCGCCCCGCTGGTCGACGGTACGCGCGGTCAGTACGGCCCGGCCGCCCGTGCCGGGGCCCTCGGCGTAGCAGACCCAGTGGCCGTCGGCGAGCTGGGCGTCGGCCGGGACGACGGCGGTGCCGTCGGGCGCGAAGAGGATGGACCGTTCGGCGCTCGCGGCGGGGGGCTGGCCGGTCGCGGAACCGTTCCGGCTCCGGGATCCGCCCCTGGCGTTCTTACGGCCCTCGCCCCGGCCCTTCTTCCCGCCGCCGGAACCGCCCGGCCCACCGGGACCGCCGGGCGCCGCCGCGCCGGAGGGCTGCGCGGTCCCCTGGTCCACCCGGGCGCAGATCAGCCGCAGTCCGGGGTGCTTCATCGCGGCGGCGGCCGGGGCCACGATCCGTACGGTCACCGAACCGTCGGCCTCGGCGACGCAGTCCGCGACCGGCGCGAAGGGGCGGACCCCCGGGGCGGGCCGGGTCCGGTGCCGCTGCCGCGCGCCGAGGGCGGTGAACAGCTCCTCGTACCGTCCCGCGATCAGCGCCGGGTCGAACGCCGCCGCGCGCTCCGTCGCCGCCGCGCCCAGCCGTCGGCGCAGCTCCTCGTCCCCGACCAGCCGGAGCAGCGCGGCGGCGACGGCCGTACTGTCACCGACCGGGACCAGAAAGCCCTGCTCGCCGTCGGTGACGATCTCCCGGGGGCCGTGGTCGCAGTCCGTGGCCACGACCGGCAGTCCGCACCGCATGGCCTCGACCAGACCGATACCGAAGGGCTCGTGGCGGGAGGTGTTGACCGCGACGGACCCCTTGACCCACTCGGTCTCCATCGCCGTGCAGGAACCCATCAGTTCGACCCGGTTGTGCAGACCGAGGCGGTGGGCGACCCGGCGGACCCGCTCCCGGTCGGGCCCGGGGCCGTAGAGGCGCAGCCGCCAGTCGGGGTGGACGGCGACGACCCGGGCGAAGGCGTGCAGCAGGGCGTCGTACTGCTTCTCTCGGGTGATCCGGCCCGCCGCCGCGACGACGGTCCGCTCGGTGAGCCCGGCGGGGGCGGCGGTCGGCGCGGGAACCCCGTGCGGGATGTGGAGGACCCGGGTATCGGGGTCGGGCAGCCGCTCCCGCCAGCCGTCGGCATCGGCCGCGGTCAGCGTGACCAGGGCGTCCAGGACGTCCAGCCGGGGCGCGAGTTCGGTGACCAGCTCGGCGGTGTGCTGGCGCAGGCTCTTGTGCTCCTGGCCGATGAGCACGGCGTTCTGCGGGGCGTACGGGCCGACGGCGGGGACCAGCGCCGGACGGGTGGCGATCACCACATCGGCGTCCGACGCCTCGTAGTGGGCCCGGATCCGGTCGTCGGTGAGCCTGCTGTACTGCCCGTACCGGGGCTCGCGGCGCGGAATCAGCTCGGACGGCTCGCGATGGGCGGGGTCGTCCGACTCGTTCCCCGGGGCCCCGGCCCGGACGTCGACGAGATCGACGAGGGTGATGGCGGGGTCGATGGCGTACGGGGGATTGTCGTGGTGCCGGAGGACCGACACGATCTCCACCTCATGCCGGCCGGCCAGCGCCTCCGCGAGATTGAGCGTGCCGCGGATGGTGCCACCGATGCCGTAGATCGAGTGTATGAGGAAGGAAATCTTCATCTGGCTCCGTTCGCAGTCCCGGGACGTCGTGGCACTCGCTCACGACCCGCCCGGAGCCGGGACCTCCGCCGTACGACACGTCACAAAGGCGGACGGACGTACGGCGGAGGTGGCGGGGCAACGGGCCGCGGCGGGCACCATTCTCCCGAACGCGGGACGTGCGACACGCCGGGTCGCGTCCCGCGCGGTCGGAGGGCCGGGCGTCGCGGCCCGCGAGGGCGCCGCCGCGCGCGGCCGGGAGCTCCGGGCGCCCGGCTCCCGAGAGCCTCGGGGCCTCCCCGCGAAGGGGTGCGGAAAGCCGCCGTTGGGGAACCTGCGGAGTTTCGCCCGCGCGCCGCCCGTGGCTGATCGCGCAGTTCCCCGCGCCCCTGGAACCCCGGGCTCAGCCCCCGAGAACACAGGCCCACGAAGACCCTCAGGGGGCGCGGGCGGAGTTTCGCCCGCGCGCCGCCCGTGGCTGATCGCGCAGTTCCCCGCGCCCCTGGGACTCCGGGCTCAGCCCCCCGAGAGCACAGGCCCACGAAGACCCTCAGAGGGCGCGGGGGGAGTTTCGCCCGCGCGCCGCCCGTGGCTTGGTCGCACAGTTCCCCGCGCCCCTGGAACCCCGAAGGCACACGACGGCCCTCAGGGGGCGCTGAGGGATCCCCGGCGCCCCTGGGACTCCGGGTCCGGCTCCAAGGAGAGGCGGGCCCGGGGCGCGGGGGCTACTGGAAGGGGTCGAAGTCGTCGTAGGCGCGCTCCGCGTCGTCGCGTTCCGCGTCGCGGTCGCGGCGGCGCTGGGCCGCGGGGCGCGGGGCCTCCAGGCGGTGGTCCTCGCCCCGGCGGCCGAGCATCTCCGCACCCGCCATCACCGTCGGCTCCCAGTCGAAGACGACCGCGTTCTCCTCGGGGCCGATGGCGACGCCGTCACCCGCCCGGGCTCCGGCCTTCACCAGCTGCTCCTCGACGCCGAGACGGCTGAGCCGGTCCGCGAGGTAGCCGACGGCCTCGTCGTTGTTGAAGTCGGTCTGGCGCACCCAGCGCTCCGGCTTCTCGCCGCGGACCCGGTAGATCCCGTCCTCCTCGCGGGTGACGGTGAAGCCCGCGTCGTCGACGGCCTTGGGCCGGATGACGATCCGGGTCGCCTCCTCCTTCGGCTTCGCGGCGCGCGCCTCGGCGACGATCCCCGCCAGGGCGAACGACAGCTCCTTCAGACCGGTCCTGGCGACCGCGGAGACCTCGAAGACCCGGTAGCCGCGGGACTCCAGCTCGCCGCGGACCATCTCGGCCAGATCCTGGCCGTCCGGGATGTCGATCTTGTTGAGGACGACGATCCGGGGGCGCTCGTCCAGGCCGCCGTACTGCTTCAGCTCCTCCTCGATCACATCGAGGTCGGAGAGGGGGTCGCGGTCCGATTCGAGGGTGGCGGTGTCGAGTACGTGGACCAGTACGGAGCAGCGCTCCACATGGCGGAGGAATTCCAGCCCGAGGCCCTTGCCCTGGCTGGCGCCGGGGATCAGGCCGGGGACGTCCGCGATGGTGTAGACGGTGGACCCGGCGGTGACGACGCCCAGGTTGGGCACCAGGGTCGTGAAGGGGTAGTCCGCGATCTTCGGCTTGGCGGCGGAGAGCACCGAGATCAGCGACGACTTACCGGCCGACGGATAGCCGACGAGGGCCACATCGGCGACGGTCTTCAGCTCCATCACCACATCGCGGGCCTCACCGGGCTCGCCGAGCAGGGCGAAACCGGGGGCCTTGCGGCGGGCCGAGGCCAGGGCCGCGTTGCCGAGGCCGCCCCGGCCGCCCTGTCCGGCGACGAAGCTGGTGCCGTGGCCGACCAGGTCGGCCAGTACGTTGCCGTGCTTGTCGAGGACGACGGTGCCGTCCGGCACAGGGAGGATCAGGTCGCGGCCGTCCTTGCCGGAGCGGTTGCCGCCCTCGCCGGGCTGGCCGTTGGTGGCCTTGCGGTGGGGGCTGTGGTGGTAGTCGAGGAGAGTGGTGACCGACTGGTCGACGACGAGGATCACATCACCGCCGCGTCCGCCGTTGCCGCCGTCGGGGCCGCCGAGGGGCTTGAACTTCTCACGGTGGACGGAGGCACAGCCGTGGCCTCCGTTACCCGCGGCGACATGCAGCTCGACGCGGTCCACGAAGGTGGTCATGGGATGTCCTCCAGAAGGGGTCACTGCCGGGGGGCCGGGCGACCGGCCGGGATCTCGTACGGGACGGGTCCGCGCCCACGGGCGCACCGTCTCCTCTTAACTGCTAACACGCGAAGGGCGGATCCGCTTCCCGCGCGGGCCCGGGAAGACCCGGGACCGCTTCGGGGAGCGAGATCCGCCCTCGCGAACGTTCTGGCTGGTGCCTGTGTCAGGCGACCGGAACGATGTTCACGACCTTGCGGCCACGGTGACGGCCGAACTCGACCGCACCCGCCTGCAGCGCGAACAGGGTGTCGTCGCCGCCGCGACCGACGCCCGAGCCGGGGTGGAAGTGGGTGCCCCGCTGGCGGACCAGGATCTCACCGGCGTTGACGACCTGACCGCCGAAGCGCTTCACGCCGAGCCGCTGAGCGTTGGAGTCGCGACCGTTCCGGGTGGACGATGCGCCCTTCTTATGTGCCATGTCTCCTCAGTCCCTTACTTCGCAGCCGCGGGAATGCCGGTGACCTTGATCGCCGTGTACTGCTGGCGGTGGCCCTGGCGACGGCGGTAGCCGGTCTTGTTCTTGTAGCGAAGGATGTCGATCTTGGCGCCCTTGTGGTGGTCCACGATCTCGGCCTGGACCTTGATCCCGGCCAGCACCCACGGGTCGCTGGTCACGGCGTCGCCGTCGACAACGAGCAGGGTAGAGAGCTCTACCGTGTCGCCAACCTTGGCGGTGGGAATCTTGTCAACCTCAACGATGTCGCCGACAGCAACCTTGTGCTGGCGACCACCGCTGCGCACGATGGCGTACACGCGGATCTCTCTCTCGCTCGGAAACGGGAACCCCTGATGCCAGCCGCCCGCACGGCCCCGGGGGACCGTGACTGTCCGGGTGGGTGAGCGGCCTCTCCGGGCGGCGGCGATGACAGCCACCGGAGGGAAGGTGCTCAGGAGCTGGCGTGCGACAGACACGCCGACGGTCAAGGTTACGGGGCGCCCGGCCCGGGGGTCAAACCGGGCCGGGCCACCCCCGCGAGGGCTCCGACTCCTGAGAGACGGTGCCCACGACACCCGCTTCAGGAGAGCGGTGCTCCACACCTCTCGTACCGGGGCGCGAAAGGGCCGTGGCCCCTCCCACGGACGCGGGAGGGGCCACGGATCGGACCTGCGGGGCGTACGGCCCCCGAGGGTCACCCCTCGGTGGTCGCCGTGACCGTCGCGGGCGCCTGCTGGGCGGCCGCGGCGGTCTTCTTCGTACCGGCCTTCTTCGCGGTCGTCTTCTTGGCCGCGCTCTTCTTGGCCGCCGTCTTCTTCGTGGCGGCCTTCTTCGCGGTGGCCTTCTTGGCGGTCTTGCGGGCCGCCTTCTTGGCCGGGGCCTCGGTACCGGACTCCGGCGCCTCGGCACCGGCGGCGGCGATCACCACGACCGCGCCCGCGTCGCCCTCACCGGCGCCCGTGGGGGAACCGGCGGGAGCGGTGACCTTACGGACCACCCGGCGCCGGGCCCGCGGCGGCGCGGCGGCCTCCGGCTCGGCCACCGGCGGCTGCTCGGCGACGGGCGCGGCGGCCTCGGCGGGCTTCGCCACCACGACCACCTCCGGCTCCGCGGCCTCGGCGCTCTTCGGCGCCCCGGCCGGGGCGGACGCCTTACGGGTCGCCCGGCGACGGCCACGACCCGCCGGAGCGGCCTCGGGCGCCTGCTCCGGCTCGGCGACGGGCGCGGCAGGCTCGGCGGCGGGCGCCTCGGCGACCGGCTCCGGCGCGGCAGGAGCGGTCTCCGGCCGTACGGCGGCCTTCGGCGCGCCACCGGGCGCCGACGCCCGGCGGGTCGCGCGGCGACGGCCACGGCCGCGCTGTGCGGCGGCCTCCGCCTCGGCGGCGCTGCTGTACAGCTCCTCGTCGGGGACGAACTCGGGCTCGGCGAGCGCGACCGGCTCGGCCACCTCGGCCGCGACCTCCGCGGCCGACTCGGCGATGTGCTCGTGGTCCTCGGTGGTGTGGTCGTGCGCCTGGGCGGCGTCCCCGCCGCGCCCGCGCTTCTTGGACCGCTTGCCGCCACCGCCGCCACCGGCGGACGTGGCCTGGTCCATGTGGACGATGACACCGCGCCCGTTGCAGTGGACACAGGTCTCGGAGAAGGACTCCAGCAGACCCTGGCCGACCCGCTTACGGGTCATCTGCACCAGGCCCAGCGACGTCACCTCGGCCACCTGGTGCTTGGTCCGGTCCCGGCCCAGGCACTCCAGCAGGCGCCGCATCACCAGATCGCGGTTGGACTCCAGCACCATGTCGATGAAGTCGACCACGACGATGCCACCGAGGTCGCGCAGCCGCAGCTGGCGCACGATCTCCTCAGCCGCCTCCAGGTTGTTCCTGGTGACGGTCTCCTCCAGGTTGCCGCCCTGGCCGGTGAACTTACCCGTGTTGACGTCGACCACGATCATGGCCTCGGTCTTGTCGATCACCAGCGAGCCGCCGCTGGGCAGCCAGACCTTCCGGTCCAGCGCCTTCATCAGCTGCTCGTCGATGCGGTAGGTGGCGAAGACGTCGACCTCGCTCGTCCAGCGCTGCAGCCGGTCGGTGAGATCGGGCGCGACATGCGCGACATAGCCGTGGACGGTCTCCCACGCCTCGTCACCGCTGACGATGACCTTGGAGAAGTCCTCGTTGAAGATGTCGCGGACGACCCGGACCGTCATGTCCGGCTCGCCGTAGAGCAGGGTCGGCGCGCCGCCGCCCTTCGCCTTCTTCTTGATCTCGTCCCACTGCGACTGGAGCCGCTCGACGTCGCGGCGCAGCTCGTCCTCGCTCGCGCCCTCGGCGGCGGTGCGCACGATGACGCCCGCGTCCTCGGGGACGATCTTCTTGAGGATGGTCTTCAGCCGGGCCCGCTCGGTGTCGGGCAGCTTGCGGCTGATCCCGGTCATCGAGCCCTCGGGCACATAGACCAGGTAGCGGCCGGGGAGGGAGACCTGGCTGGTCAGCCGGGCGCCCTTGTGGCCGATCGGGTCCTTGGTGACCTGGACCAGCACGGACTGGCCGGACTTCAGGGCGGCCTCGATCCGGCGCGGGCCGTGGCCCATGCCGAGCGCCTCGAAGTTGACCTCACCGGCGTACAGGACGGCGTTCCGGCCCTTGCCGATGTCGACGAACGCGGCCTCCATCGACGGCAGGACGTTCTGCACCTTGCCGAGGTAGACATTGCCGACGTACGACGTCGACTGCTCCTTGTTGACGTAGTGCTCGACGAGGATGTCGTCCTCCAGCACGCCGATCTGGGTGCGCTCGCCGCTCTGGCGGACGACCATGACGCGCTCGACGGCCTCGCGGCGGGCCAGGAACTCGGCCTCGGTGATGATCGGCACCCGGCGGCGGCCCTGCTCGCGGCCCTCGCGGCGGCGCTGCTTCTTGGCCTCCAGACGCGTCGAGCCCTTGATGGACTGGACCTCGTCGGACGCCTCCTCGCGGGTGCGGGTACGCGGCTCGCGGACCTTGACGACCGTACGCTCCGGGTCCCCGGCGGCCTGCTCGTCCTCGTGCCCGGAGTCACCGCTGCGACGGCGACGGCGACGACGGCGCCGGCTGCTGGCGGAGCCCGTACCGCCGGTGGCGGCCGTGTCGTCCTGCTCGTCGGTGTCGTCGGCCTCGGCGTCGTCGGCCTCGGCGTCGTCGTCCGCGTGGGCGGCGGAGGCGTCGTCGGGCGTGTCGGCGTCGGCCTCCGGCTCCTCGCCGGACTCGGGGTGCTCGGCAGACTCGCCGCGACGGCGGCGGCGGCCACCACGACGACGGCGGCGGGAGGGCCGGTCCTCGGAGTCGTCGTGCTCGTCGGTGTCGTCGGTGTCCTCGGCGGCCTCGGCACCTTCGACCTCAGCCTCGGGGGCCTCCGGGGCCGAAGCGGTCTCGACGCGCTGCTCGGCGGGCTCGCCCCGACGGCGGCGGCGACGGCGGCCGGTCGGCTCGGCGACGGGCTCGGCCGGGGCCTCGACCGTCTGCTCGGTCTCCGCGGTGGCCTCGGGCTCGTCGGCCTCGTCGAGCTCGTCGACATCGGCGTCGTACACCGTGGCGGCAGCGGCGGCGGCCGTCTCCGGCGTCTGGAACATGGGCTCCGCGAAGACCGGGGCCTGGAAGACGGCGACGGCGGGCCGGGCGGCGCGGCGGGCGGCCGAACCGGCCTCCGCGGTCTCGGCGGTGAACTGCGGGGCGACGACCCGGCGGCGGTTACGGCCCCGGCCCGTGGCGGTTTCGGCGGCGGGCTCGGCGGGCTCCGGGGCGGTCTCCACTGCGGCGGCCTCTGCCACCGGCTCGGGAGACGCGCTCTTACGGGTCGCCCGGCGACGCGCACGCAGCGCGGGCGCCTCCTCCGCCACCGGCTCGGAAGCCTCAGGAGCCTCAGAGACGGCCTCGGCGACCGGCTCGGGGGACGTGACCTTACGGGTGGCCCGACGACGCGCACGCGGCGCGGGCGCCTCTTCCACGACCGGCTCGGCGGCCTCGCCGCCGTCACTCGGCTCGACGTCCTCGGCCTGCTCGGCGACCGGCTCGGCGGCGGTGGTCTTGCGGGTCGCCCGGCGACGCGCACGCGGCGCGGGCGCCTCCTCCGCCACCGGCTCAGCGGCGGCGACCGGCTCAGAAGCCTCAGAGACGGCCTCGGCGACCGGCTCGGGAGAGGTGACCTTACGGGTCGCCCGGCGACGCGCACGCGGCGCGGGCGCCTCCTCCACCACCGGCTCAGCGGCGGGCTCGGCGGCGGCGACGGACTCAGGAGCCTCGGAGGCGGCCTCGGCGACCGGCTCGGCGGCGGTGGTCTTACGGGTCGCCCGGCGACGCGCACGCGGCGCGGGCGCCTCCTCCACGACCGGCTCGGCGGCGGGCTCGGCGGCAGCGGCCTCGGCGACCGGCTCCGGCGCGCTCACCGCGCGGGTGGCCCGGCGGCGCTTGCGCGGGGCGGTCTCCTCCGCGGCGGTCTCGGCCTCGGCGGCAGCGGCGGTCTCGGCCACCACGGGCTCGGCGGCGGCGACCGGCTCGGCCGACGCCGTCTTACGGGTGGCCCGGCGACGGGCACGCGGCGCAGGCGCCTCCTCCGCCACCGGCTCGGCGGCAGCGGCGGCTCCGGCGGGCGGTCCCGCCGGGCGGGAGGCGGCGCGGCGGCGGCGCGGCGGCAGGGTGTCGCTGGGGCTGTCGGCCCCGGGGGCGGTGCTTCCGGCGGTACCGGGTTCGTTCGACTCGTGCATGCGGGCGGTTCTCCCGTCACGCTCCCGGGCGGACGCGCTCACGGTCCGGCCATGGTCCGCGCTCGGCGCGGTGATGCCGTCCGGGGCGGGGCCGCCGCACGGGAGCTGAATTGTCTGGCTCGCCGGTTCCGTGCGCGATGTACACACGGCCTGGCGAAAGTCTGGTGGTCTTCCGCGGCCCGACCCAGGTGGCTTCCGCGTACAAGGGCCGCGCTGCGACGACGGTCCGGTCGTGAACGGGGCCGGACCCGCGTCCCCGAGGGGGACGCCTTCGCGTCATCGAGGGGAGGCGGTCCCGGCGGCCGTTGCCGATGCGGCCGGTACTGCCTCGCGGTCGACTGCGAGCGGGTCGGTCACCGTGCCGGACTCCTCGTCGAAGAGCCCCTGCGCCAGCCTGGTCACCGCTGCGGGGACCGGCGGCGCCAGGTCGGCCACAGCGCGGAGACCGGACAGGACGTCGTCGGGTCGTACGGCAGGCGTCACGTGCCGTACCACCAGCCGCAGTATCGCACAGCGGCCGGTCGACGGCCCATCGGCCTGTGGAGGGAGCACGTCGAGAGAGGCGACGGCGCCCCGCGCGTCGAAGGCGCGCATGCCGTTCTTGGTGCGCCGTTCGACCTCGACGGCGTCGGCCGCGAGGAAGGCTTCGACGGCGCGGGCGGCGTCCTCGGGCTCGACCCGGTCGAGCCGCAGCTCCCAGACGGAGGCGGTCAGCCGGTCGGCGAGTCCGGGGGTCCTGGCCTCGACGGCGTCGACGATGTCGAGACCGTCCGGCAGCGACTCGTCCAGCAGCTCACGGAGCGTGCCGGGGTCACGGTGGCGGGTGAGGGCGATCTCCAGATACTCGGCCTCGGAGCCGGTACCGGTGGGGGCGGCGTTGGCGTACGACACCTTGGGGTGCGGGGTGAAGCCCGCCGAGTACGCCATCGGCACCTCGGCCCGGCGCAGCGCCCGCTCGAAGGCGCGTTGGAAGTCTCGGTGGCTGGTGAACCGGAGGCGGCCGCGCTTGGTGTAGCGCAGGCGGATGCGCTGTACCGCGGGTGCGGGCGGCGGGCCTTCGGGCTGTCGCTTGCCCAGTGGTTCTTCTCCTCGGTGCGGGGCGGTCGCGGGTGACGCCGCCCTCGGAATGCTGGGTGTCCCGTGGGGGCCGGCCCGGCTTTCACCCGCTGCTCGCGGGGAAGCCCGGGGCGGGCCGCCGCTGTCGGTGACAGTCGTTCTACTACCCAGAGTACGCGCCGGGACCACCACCGGTTCCCCGGGATCCGGTGGTGGTTCGGCGGAGGTACGGGGCGGAGCCCGCCCGGGACCGCTACTTGACCACGGTCAGCGGCAGCAGCTTCTTGCCGGTGGGGCCGATCTGGATCTCGGTGCCCATCTGCGGGCAGACCCCGCAGTCGAAGCAGGGTGTCCAGCGGCAGTCCTCGACCTCGGTCTCGTCGAGGGCGTCCTGCCAGTCCTCCCAGAGCCAGTCCTTGTCGAGGCCGGAGTCCAGGTGGTCCCAGGGGAGCACCTCCTCGTAGGTACGCTCCCGGGTGGTGTACCAGTCGACGTCCACGCCGTAGCCGGGGAGCGCCTTGTCGGCGCAGGCCATCCAGCGGTCGTACGAGAAGTGCTCGCGCCAGCCGTCGAACCGGCCGCCGTCCTCGTAGACGGCGCGGATCACATCGCCGATCCGGCGGTCGCCCCGGGAGAGCAGGCCCTCGACGATGCCGGGCTTGCCGTCGTGGTAGCGGAAGCCGATGGAGCGGCCGTACTTCTTGTCGCCGCGGATCTTGTCGCGGAGCTTCTCCAGCCGGGCGTCGGTGGCCTCGGCGGAGAGCTGCGGGGCCCACTGGAAGGGCGTGTGCGGCTTGGGGACGAAGCCGCCGATGGAGACGGTGCAGCGGATGTCGTTGGAGCCGGAGACCTCCCGGCCCTTGGCGATGACGTTGACCGCCATGTCGCCGATCTGGAGGACGTCCTCGTCGGTCTCGGTGGGCAGTCCGCACATGAAGTACAGCTTCACCTGGCGCCAGCCGTTGCCGTAGGCGGTGGCGACCGTACGGATCAGGTCCTCCTCAGAGACCATCTTGTTGATGACCTTGCGCATCCGCTCGGAGCCGCCTTCGGGGGCGAAGGTGAGGCCGGAGCGGCGGCCGTTGCGGGTCAGCTCGTTCGCCAGGTCGACATTGAAGGCGTCGACCCTGGTGGAGGGGAGGGAGAGCCCGATCTTGTCCTCTTCGTACCGGTCGGCCAGGCCCTTGGCGACCTCGCCGATCTCGGAGTGGTCGGCGCTGGAGAGGGAGAGCAGGCCGACCTCCTCGAAGCCGGTCGCCTTCAGGCCCTTGTCGACCATCTCGCCGATACCGGTGATGCTGCGCTCCCGGACCGGGCGGGTGATCATGCCCGCCTGGCAGAACCGGCAGCCGCGGGTGCAGCCGCGGAAGATCTCCACGGACATCCGCTCGTGGACGGTCTCGGCCAGCGGGACCAGCGGCTGCTTGGGGTAGGGCCACTCGTCCAGGTCCATGACGGTGTGCTTGGAGACCCGCCAGGGCACTCCGGAGCGGTTGGGCACGACCCGGCCGATCCGGCCGTCGGGCAGGTACTCGACGTCGTAGAAGCCGGGGACGTAGACCCCGCCGGTCCTCGCCAGCCGGAAGAGCACCTCCTCGCGGCCGCCGGGGCGGCCCTCGGCCTTCCAGGCGCGGACGATGTCGGTGATGTCGAGGACGGCCTGTTCGCCGTCGCCGATGACGGCGCAGTCGATGAACTCGGCGATCGGCTCGGGGTTGAAGGCCGCGTGGCCGCCCGCGAGGACGATCGGGTCGTCGATCCCGCGGTCCTTCGCCGCGAGCGGGATGCCCGCGAGATCGAGGGCGGCCAGCATGTTGGTGTAGCCCAGCTCGGTGGAGAAGCTGAGGCCGAAGACGTCGAAGGCGCCGACGGGCCGGTGGGAGTCGACCGTGAACTGGGGGACGCCGTGCTCCCGCATCAGCTCCTCCAGGTCCGGCCAGACGCTGTACGTCCGCTCGGCGAGCACACCCTCGCGCTCGTTGAGTACCTCGTAGAGGATCATGACGCCCTGGTTGGGCAGTCCGACCTCGTACGCGTCCGGGTACATCAGCGCCCAGCGGACGTCACACGACTCCCACGGCTTGACGGTGGAGTTCAGCTCACCGCCGACGTACTGGATCGGCTTCTGCACATGCGGGAGCAGAGCCTCGAGCTGTGGGAAGACCGACTCGGCAGCAGACATCTCAGAGATCTCAGGGCTTTCGTGAGCTGGCAGGGGTGACCATCCAGCGTACCCCGATCAGCCCATCCCCTCAGCCGACGCCGTGCTTCCGCAGCTCATCGGGGGCGGCCCGGGACCAGACACCCGGCAGTTCCAGCTCCCGGTCGGCGGCGGACCGCTGTTCGCGCCCGTAGAGGAGTCCCCAGGTGAAGGCGGATTCCCCGGCCGCGTGTGCCTGGATCGCCAGATCGCGCAGGGTGTCGCGGGCGACGACGCTGTCCTGGTGGTCGCCGAGTACGGTCTGAACGGCCTTCATCCGTTTGGCGAACCACTTGGCGGGGCGGCCGAGGGCGGCGGTCGCGGCCTCCCCCGCGTAGCGGGCGCGTTTGGCGGCCTTGCGGGCGTCGTGCATGGCCAGGTCGCGGTCGGGCCCGGCGGGCAGGGAGAGGGCGTGGCCGATCCGGTCGGCGAGCCGCCCGTAGTCCTTGAGCAGCGCCTTGGGGAGTACGGATTCCGGGGCGCCCGCGGCCCGTTTCCGCAGCGGCGGGTCGGCGAGCAGGGTGTCGAGGGCGGTCAGCAGGGCGAGATAGCGGGCGCTGTCCAGGGCGGTCAGGGCGCGGCGGCGGGAGCCGGAGCCGCGGGCGGCGGTCCAGATCCGCAGCCTGCCGCGGACCGGGCCCAGCAGCAGGGTCCTGGGCAGGGCGTCGAGCCCGGCGCGCAGCCGTTCGGCCAGGACCTCGGTGTCCCGGGCCGCGCCCAGCTCGCCCGCCAGCCACTTCAGCTCCTCGCCGATCGGGTCGGTGACGGTCCGGTCGAGTACCGCGGAGTACGAGCGGAACGCGCTGCGCAGCCTGCGGGTGGCGACCCGCATCTGGTGGACCGCGTCGGGCGTGTTGCGCCGTACGCCCGGGTCGTGGCCGAGGAGGGCGGTGACCTGGTCGCGGAGGTAGCCGAGGACGAAGGAGCCCGCGTCGCCGGAGGGGGTGGGCGGGGCGGCGGCGAAGGCGGCGTCGAGGCCGGTCTCGCCGAGGGCGCGGGCCAGTTTGGAGGGGGCGTCGGAGGCGGCGATCCCGGCCTTGCGGAGGCGTTTGCCGATCTTGTCGAGGAGGGCGGGGTCGCCGTCGTCGGCGAGTTCGACCTCGATCTCGTCCCAGTGGGCGGTCCGGCCGTCGTCGAGGCGTTCGGCGGTGACCGCGTCCCGGCTCAGCTCGGCCAGCGGGGTGCCGTCGGCGTCGAGCAGCAGATGGATCTCACGGCTGGAGAGCAGCCGGATCACGGGCTCGGGTTCGGTGGTCCTGGTCCGGGCCCGGATCAGTGATTTCAGGGTACGGGGCAGGGCCGTGGAGAGCGGGGACCTGATCTCGTCCCGCACTCCGGGGGCGACGGGCAGTTTGAGGTGCCAGCCCGCGTCGTCGCCGCCGGTCCGGCGCCGCAGGGTGATGGCCGCGGCGGCCAGCCGCAGGTCCGGGGTGTCGTAGTAGACCGCGTCGAGTTCGGTGGTGCCCTGGTCGACGACGGTGGCGACGCCGGGGACCCGGGTCAGGTCCGGCAGCCGGGTCTCGGGGGTGGCTTCGTACTTCCGCTCGATTTCGCGCTTCGTGTCCGCCATATCTCGAATCTAATTCGGGATGATTCGATACGGCAGTCCCGGAACACCGCCGAATGGCGCGTTCACCGTGCCCGGGCGGCGTTCCGGGACCGCCGCGGCCGATGCCGGGCCGGGCTCAGGCCGTCATCGGGCCGGGCTCAGGCCGTTATCGGGCGCTGGACGCGGATGGACTGGAGGAGTCCGATCGCCACCCAGGTGGCGAACATGGACGAGCCGCCGTACGAGACGAACGGCAGCGGGAGTCCGGCGACCGGCATGATGCCCAGGGTCATCCCGATGTTCTCGAAGGACTGGAAGGCGAACCAGGCGATGATCCCGGCGGCGACGACGGTGCCGTACAGCTCGGTGGTCTCCCGGGCGATCCGGCAGGCGCGCCAGAGCACCACACCCAGCAGGACCAGGATCAGCGCGGCCCCGACGAAGCCCAGTTCCTCGCCCGCGACGGTGAAGACGAAGTCGGTCTGCTGTTCGGGGACGAACTGGCCGGTGGTCTGGGAGCCCTTGAAGAGTCCGGTGCCGAGCAGTCCGCCGGAGCCGATCGCGATCCGCGCCTGGTTGGTGTTGTAGCCGACACCGGCTGGATCGAGTTCGGGGTTGGCGAAGGCGGCGAACCGGTTGATCTGGTACTCGTCGAGCAGCCCCAGGGCGGCGACCAGGACGGCACCGGCCACTCCGCCGCCGATCAGGCCGAGGACCCAGCGGTTGGGCGCCCCGGAGGCCAGCAGCACCCCGAGCACGATCACCACCATCACCATCACGGAGCCCAGATCGGGCATCCGCATGATGATCAGCATCGGCACCACGGCGAGCAGCAGCGACTTGGCGACCGTGCGGTGGTCGGGGTGGACCATGTCGCCCGCGTCGACCCGGGCCGCCAGCAGCATCGCCATCCCCAGAATGATGGTGATCTTGACGAATTCGGAGGGCTGGACGGAGAAGCCGCCGCCGATCACGATCCAGGCGTGGGCGCCGTTGATGGTGGCCCCCAGCGGGGTGAGGACCAGCAGGATCAGCAGGACGGAGAGGCCGTAGAGCACCGGGACGGCGCCGCGCAGGGTGCGGTGGCCGAGCCAGATGGTGCCGACCATCAGCGCCAGGCCGATACCGGTGTTGAGGACGTGCCGGAAGAGGAAGTAGTACGGGTCGCCCTGGTTCAGCTCGGTCCGGTTGCGGGTGGCGGACCAGACCAGCAGGGAGCCGATGGCGCTGAGGGCGAGGGCGGAGAACAGCAGGGGCCAGTCGAGCCTGCGGACCATGGAGTCGCGCGAGCTGAGCTGTGCCCACAGTCCGCCGCGCCGCGGCCCGTAGCCGGAGACGGAGAAGCCATTGGTGCCGGCCATGTCCTCTTAGTCCCTCCGAGCGGGCGGTCCCGCGAGCTGATCCTGGTCCTGCTGATCGTTCTGGTTCTGGTCGTTCTGGTTCTGGTCCTGTTGTCCGTCGGCGGCCGGGTCCTCCTCGCCCTCCGGCTTCGGGGGGACGTACGGCTTGATCTCCGGGGCGTCGATGTTCCCGTCCGGCTGGACCTTGGGCAGGGTCTTCTGCGGACCGGGCAGCAGGGCGCGCTTCAGGTCCTGGCCGCCCTTCTCGTCGAGGCCGTACATCGCCTCGTAGATATTGCGGACGGCGGGTCCCGAGGCGCCGGAGCCGGTGCCGCCCTGGGAGATCGTCATCACGATGGTGAAGTCGTCGGTGTAGGTGGCGAACCACGAGGTGGTCTGCTTGCCGAAGACCTCGGCGGTACCCGTCTTGGCGTGCATCGGGATCTTGTCGTGCGGCCAGCCCTGGAACCGCCAGGCCGCCGAGCCGGTCTTCACGACCCCCGCGAGGGCGTCGTTTATCTGGTTCCTGGTCTGCCGGTCCATCGGCAGCCTGCCGTGGGACTTCGGCTTGATCTGCTCCACCTTCTTGCCGTCGGCGCTGATGACCGCCTTGCCGATGGTGGGGTTCCAGAGGGTGCCGCCGTTGGCGATGGCCGCGTAGACGGTCGCCATCTGGATCGGGGTGACGAGGATGTCGCCCTGGCCGATGGAGTAGTTCACCGAGTCACCGGCGCGCATCTGGTTGCCTTCGAGGCAGTTCTCGTACGCCACCTGTTGGGCGTAGTCCCCGCCCTTCTTGCCGGTCTTGCACCAGGAGTCCTTGTTCGCCGCCCAGAAGCGCTGCTTCCACTCCCGGTCGGGGACCCGGCCCTTGACCTCGTTGGGGAGGTCGATCCCGGTCTCGGAGCCGAGCCCGAAGTCATGGGCGGTGCGGTAGAACCAGTTCTTGGCGTCCTTCTTCGGCTTGATGCCGCCGTCCTTGGCCCATTCGTTGTACGCCAGGCCGTAGTAGACGGTGTCGCAGGAGACTTCCAGGGCGCGGCCCAGATTGATGGAGCCGTACCCCTTGGACTCGAAGTTCTTGAACTCCCGGCCGCCGAAGGAGAGCGACGACGGGCAGGGGTAGGTGTCGTCGAACTCGTATCCGGCCCGGACGGCGGCGGCCGAGGAGACCACCTTGAAGATCGAGCCCGGGGCGGCCTGGCCCTGGATCGCCCGGTTCAGCAGCGGGAAGTTGGAGCCGTCGCTGGTCAGGGCGGCGTAGTCCTTGGCCGAGATGCCGCCGACCCAGGCATTGGGGTCATAGGTCGGCAGGGACGCCATGGCGACCACCCGGCCGGTCTTGTTCTCCATCACGACGACGGCGCCCGCGTCGGCCTTGTAGTTCTCCCGGGTATTGCGGTCGAACTCCTTGCGGGCGGCCTTCATGGCCTCGTTCAGTTCGTACTCGGCGACGGCCTGGACCCGGGCGTCGATCGAGGTGACCAGGTTCGATCCGGCCCTGGCCTGGTCGCGTTCGGCCTCGCCGATGACCCGGCCCAGGTTGTCGACCTCGTACCGGGTGATCCCGGCCTTGCCGCGGAGCGCCTGGTCGTAGGTGCGTTCGATGCCGGAGCGGCCGACCTGGTCGGAGCGGAGATACGGCGACTCGCTCTCCTTGGCCTGCTCGATCTCGGCGTCGGTGACGGGCGAGAGATAGCCGAGGACCTGGGCGGTGTTGGCCTTGCCGGGCGCGGTGTAGCGGCGGACGGCGGTGGGTTCGGCGGTGATACCGGTGAAGTCCTCCGCGCGCTCCCGGATCTGCAGCGCCTGCTGGGTGGTGGCCTCGTCGGTGACCGGGATGGGCTGGTAGGGCGAGCCGTTCCAGCACGGTTTGGGCGTCTTGGAGTCACAGAGCCGGACCTTGTCCATGACGTCCTTGGGCTTCATGCCGAGGACGCCCGCGAGCCGGGTCAGGACGGCCTTGCCGTCGTCCTCCATCTTCATCAGCTCGGTCCGGGACGCGGAGACCACGAGCCGGGTCTCGTTGTCGGCGAGCGCCACCCCGCGGGCGTCGAGGATGGAGCCGCGGACGGCGGGCTGGACGACCCGCTGGACGCCGTTGTTCTTCGCCTCGTCCGTGTACTCCTGGCCGTTGCGGATCTGGAGGTACCAGAGCCGCCCGCCGAGAGTGAGGAGCAGGGAGAAGACCAGGACCTGGATGACGACGAGCCGGATCTGGACCCGGGGGGTCCGGCCGGTCTCCGGGATGTTGCTCATGGTGTGCGTGCCCCTCCCTCGGTCACAGTCGTTTGACGCCCTTGATCCGGCCCGCGCGAGAGGCTCTCGACCGGGCGGACCGCAGCCGGAGCCCGCCACGCTGGTTGCCGATCCGCAGTCCGGTACCGGAGGCGAGCCAGCCCGACGAGACGTCCCCGCCGCCGCCCTGGGCCTCGGTCACCGGATCGTTCTCGGTCCGCCGGGCCAGGGCCATCACGAACGGCACGGTGAACGGGGCGAGCAGCAGATCGTAGACCGCCGCCGTGAACAGCAGCCCGCCGAGGCCCACCTGGCGGGCGGCGGTGTCGCCGACGAGGGCGCCGACGCCCGCGTAGAGCAGGGTGGAGCCGACGGCTGAGGCGACGACCACGATCATCGGCGCGGTGGCCGAGCGGAGCCGGCCGTCCTGGGGGCGGGCGAGCCCGGCGAGATAGCCGATCACGCAGAGGACCAGGGCGTACCGTCCGGCGGCGTGGTCGGCGGGCGGCGCCAGGTCGGCGAGGAGACCGGCGCCGAAACCGATCAGGGCGCCGGAGACGTGCCCGTAGACGAAGGCCAGTCCGAGGACGGTGAGCAGCAGCAGATCGGGGACGGCGCCGGGGAGCTGGAGCCGGGCGAGTACGGAGACCTGGACGACGAGCGCGACCACCACGAGCGCGCTGGACAGCAGGATCCGGTTGAGGCGCATACGGATCTCCTACCGCTGCTGGTCGGTCTGGTCGGCGGGGCGGCCCGGCGGTGGTGCCGCGGTTCCCGCCTCGGAGGGCCCGGGGTCGGGGACCGGGTTCCGGGCCGGGTCGGCGGCGTCCGGGGCGGCCGGGTCGGCGTTCGGGTCGGTGCCCGGTGCCGTGTCCTGGCCGGGGACGGTGCCGGTGTCGCCGCCCTGCTGCTGGATGTCGCCGGTGGCCGACGGGGTCACGGTGACCGTGACGGTCGGTACGGGCTTCACCTTCGGCTTCGCCGGGAGGACGGAATCGCGCGGGTCGCTGCCGGGCGCGCCGACCACGACCCCGACGATGTCCAGCCGGCTGAAGCCGACGTACGGGCGGACGTGGACCGTCCGGGTGAGGTCGCCGCCGAGCGGGTCGACCCGGACGACCTCGCCGAGCGGGACGCCGGGGACGAAGGGGCGGGACGCTTGCGAGCCGAAGGTGACCATCCGGTCGCCCTTCCTCACCTTCGACTTGCCGTTGAGGAGCTGGACGGCGAGCGGACGGTCGCCCTGGCCGGTGGCGAAGCCGAGTTCGTCGGTCTTCTCCATCCGGGTGCCGACCGTGAACCGGGGGTCGCTGGCGAGCAGTACGGTCGCGGTCCCGGGGCCGACGGTGGTGACCCGGCCGACCAGACCGTCGCCGTTGATCACGGTCATGTCCCGCTTGATGCCGTCCCGCGAGCCGACGTCGACGGTCACGGTCCAGGAGAAGCCCTGGGCCGCCCCTATGGCGATCACCTCGGCCGCCTTGACCCGGTACTGTCCGGCGCCCGCGGTCCGCAGCAGCCGGTCCAGCTCCCGGGCCCGGCCGCTGTTGCGGTCGTCGCTGCCGAGCCTGGTCTTCAGCTCCGCGTTCTCCCGCTCCAGCTCGGTGATCCGGTCATGACGCTCCCCCGAGTCCCGGACCGCTCCGATGGCGTTGCCGACGGGGTCGACAGCGGTCGCCACACCGTTCTGGATCGGGCCGAAGACGGTCGCGGCGGCCTGCCGGGCGCCGTCGACCGGCGAGTCCTCGCCACCGCGGATGTCCACCGTGATCAGTGCGAACGCGATGGCGATCAGCAGCACCAGGAGCAGCCGGCTCTCTCGTGTGTCCCTCACGTGCGGCGGCCGTGCCTTCCTCGTCGGAATGTCGGTGTCGTGTTGTTCTTCCGTACTGCTCAACGATCATCGGTACGGATCGGCAGGCGCCCGTACAGGGGGTCCCCGGAGCGTCGGACTCCGGGGCCGATCGTCCCTCCCCCGCGCGCCCTGACCATCGGCGCGCCCTTCTGCGCATTCTTCTGTTGGTACGGCTCCGGCGTCCGGCGCCCTCGTACGTCACCGGCCGCCGCCGGTCCTGGACCGCGGGCCGGTCCCGCGGATCGGGCGCTAGCGCCGGGGCTGGGCGTCCAGCACCTGCTGAAGCGCCTCGAACTCCTCGACGCACTTGCCCGACCCGAGGGCCACCGAGTCCAGCGGGTCCTCGGCGATATGGATCGGCATCCCGGTCTCCCGGCGCAGCCGCTCGTCCAGTCCGCGCAGCAGCGCCCCGCCGCCGGTGAGGACGATGCCCCGGTCCATCACATCGCCGGAGAGTTCCGGCGGGCACTTGTCCAGGGTCGTCTTCACGGCGTCGACGATCGCGTTGACGGGCTCCTCGATCGCCTTGCGGACCTCCGCGGCCGAGATGACCACGGTCTTGGGCAGCCCGGAGACCAGGTCGCGCCCGCGGATCTCGGTGTGCTCGTCCTGTTCGAGATCATAGGCCGAACCGATGGTGATCTTGATGGACTCGGCGGTCCGCTCACCGAGGAGGAGGGAATACTCCTTCTTGATGTGCTGGATGATCGCGTTGTCCAGCTCGTCGCCCGCCACCCGGATGGACTGTGCCGTGACGATTCCGCCGAGGGAGATCACGGCGACCTCGGTGGTCCCGCCGCCGATGTCCACGACCATATTGCCGGTGGCCTCGTGGACCGGGAGACCGGAGCCGATGGCCGCGGCCATCGGCTCTTCGATGATGTGCACCTGGCGGGCGCCCGCCTGGGTGGACGCCTCGATGACGGCCCGGCGCTCGACTCCGGTGATACCGGAGGGCACACAGACCACGACCCGGGGCCGGGCCAGATAACGACGCTTGTGGATCTTCAGAATGAAGTACCGGAGCATTCGTTCGGTGATCTCGAAGTCGGCGATCACACCGTCCTTCAGCGGCCGGACGGCGACGATGTTCCCCGGCGTCCGGCCGATCATCTTCTTCGCTTCGGCACCGACCGCGAGAATGCCACCGGTGTTCGTGTTGATGGCGACCACGGACGGCTCGTTGAGAACGATCCCCCGGCCCCTGACGTACACCAGCGTGTTGGCGGTCCCGAGGTCGACAGCCATATCACGGCCGATGAACGACATGTTCTGCCCCAAGAGGATGCGTGTCGCCTGTCCTGCGGGAGCGTTGACGGCCCTTCAGGAAGGCGGGGATGGATGCTTGTGGAGTGGCGGCTTCCATCGTAGTGCCGCCCCTGGTGAAGCGGCGCGGTGGACCGCCTCTTTATAGGTGACGTGGTGTCGCAGCGATGCGTTCCCGAAAAGTGTCCGCATATGCCGACGGGCGACCGAATTCCTTCGGTCGCCCCAGGTCACCGAAGTCCACCGCGTCCGTTCGGGGACGCCGAACGGACGTATACGGTTCCACCGGGCAGGAGCCGACCGGCGAGGTGTCAGGAAAGGCCGGGGAAGAAGATCTTCTGTTCCCGAATGGCGGACTCCGGGGAGTCCGAGGCGTGGATCAGATTCTCCCGGACGATGCTTCCGAAATCCCCCCGGATGGAGCCGGGGGGCGCGGCTATGGGGTCCGTCGGACCCGCGAGCGTACGTATCCCCTGGATCACCCGCTCACCCTCGACCACCAGGACGACGACCGGCCCGGAGAGCATGAAATCGACCAGCGGCTCGTAGAACTCCTTGCCCACGTGCTCGGCGTAGTGCTGCTCCAGGGTGGGACGGTCCAGGATCCGCTGGTCCAGTCGGACGATGGTCCAGCCGGACTTGGCCTCGATCCGGCCGATGATCTCACCGACGAGCCCACGGCGTACGGCGTCCGGCTTCAGGATGACGAGGGATCGTTCCGTCATGTGTGGTGCGCTCCTTGCGATGTTGCTGTGTGAGTGGTGGGAGATTACCCCCCATCACTCGAACAGCGGCAGCCGGTCCCGGCGAAGACCTGCCGATTCGACTCGAAAGGCACCGAAAGCACCGCGCCGGGACCTCGGGCCCCGGCGCAGCGGGACCCGGCTAAGCGGGACCCGCCTCCCCCGACTCGGCCGCCGCCCAGCGAGCCTTCGCCTCGTCGATCTTCCGCCCGTAATGCACGGAGGCCCACCAGAGCCCGGCGAAGCAGATCCCCAGGATGAACATCATCGGGACCACGAAACCGCTGGCGATCAGACCGATCTGGAGCACCCAGCCCAGCTGCACCCCGCCCGGCCGGGTGAGCATCCCGCAGAGCAGCAGCGACAGCGCCATGGCGATCCCGCAGACCGTCCAGACGGTGCCGACGGTCAGACTGTCGTCCTTCATCGCCACCAGGCCGGCGAAGCCGATGACGAAGAATTCGCCGATCAAGGTGGACGCGGCGAGGGTACGCATCGCTACTCAGCCCTTCTTCAACAGCAGCCGGGCCTCACCGGCCGTGAACACCGAACCGGTCACCAGCACCCCGGCGCCCGAATACTCCGCCTCTTCCTCGGCGAGCGAGACCGCGGCCTCCAGCGCGTCGTCCAGCCTCGGCTCGACCACCACCCGCTCGTCGCCGTAGATCTCCACCGCGATCGCCGCCAGCTCGTCGGGGTCCATCCCCCGCTCGGTGGAGTTCCGGGTGATCACGACCTCCGTGAAGACCGGCTCGAACGCCTCCAGCAGCCCGCGGACGTCCTTGCCCGCACTGGTGCCCACGACACCGATCAGCCGGGAGAAGCCGAACGCCTCCGTCATCGCCTCGGCGGTCGCCCGGGCGCCCGCCGGATTGTGCGCGGCGTCCAGGACGACCGTAGGGCTGCGGCGGACCACTTCCAGCCGGGCCGGACTGCTCACCGAGGCGAACGCCCGCCGGACCGTCTCCAGGTCCAGCACCCGGGCGTGCTCGGCCCCCACCCCGAAGAACGCCTCCACGGCGGCGAGCGCCACGGCCGCGTTGTGCGCCTGGTGGGCCCCGTACAGCGGCAGGAAGACCTCGCCGTACTCACCGCCGAGCCCGCGCAGGGTCACCAGCTGGCCGCCGACCGCGACCTCCCGGGCGACCACCCCGAACTCCATGCCCTCACGGGCCACCGTCGCATCGACCTCGACGGCCTTCTTCAGCAGCACCTGCGCCGCGTCCACCGGCTGCTGGGCCAGGACGACCGTGGCGCCCCGCTTGACGATCCCCGACTTCTCACCGGCGATCTCGGCATGCGTATCGCCGAGCCGGTCCGTGTGGTCCAGATCGATCGGGGTGACCACGGCGACCTGCGCGTCGATCACATTCGTGGCATCCCATTCGCCGCCCATGCCGACCTCGACCACGGCCACGTCCACCGGGGCGTCCGCGAAAGCGGCGTACGCCATCCCGGTCAGGACCTCGAAGAACGACAGCCGGTACTCCTGCGCCGTGTCGACCATCTCGACATACGGCTTGATGTCCTCATAGGTGGCGATGAACCGCTCGGCGCTCACCGGCGAACCGTCGAGGCTGATCCGCTCGGTGATCGACTGGACGTGCGGGGAGGTGTAGCGGCCGGTCCGCAGATCGAACGCGGCGAGTAGCGCCTCGATCATCCGGGCCGTCGACGTCTTGCCGTTGGTCCCGGTGATGTGGATCGACGGATACGACCGCTGGGGCTCCCCCAGCACGTCCATCAGCGCCGCGATCCGCCGTACCGACGGCTCCAGCTTGGTCTCGCCCCAGCGGCTCGCCAGCTCCGTCTCCACCGCCCGCAGCGCCGCGTCCACCTCGGGATCAGCGGGGCGGCCCGGCACCTGGGCGTCCGGCGGTCCCGCCTGGGTGCGCAGGGTGCGGCTGCCCGCCTCAATCACCGCCAGGTCGGGATCGCGGTCGGTCTCGGCGTCCACGATCTCGTCGAAGACATCGCGCTCGTACGGCTCGGGCTCGTCCGGCTGGCGGTCGGCGGGGTGCTCACTCACCACCCCATTCTAGGCGGCGGGGCTCGTCGTCCCGCCGGGGGTTCGACGGCGCGGCGGGAACACGCCACGCCGGTCCGGCCCGGGTCACCCGGCGGCGGGGCGGCGGCCCGCCGGGAGGGCCGCGACCACCTCGTACGCCCCGTCCCGCTGCCCGGCCGTGAGCGTGCCGCCCATCGCGGCGACCCGCTCCCGCATCGACAGGGTGCCGGTACCACTGGACACCGGCTCGGTCAGTGGCTCCGCGACCGGCAGCGGATTGCGGACCACGACCCGCAGCTGTGCCCCGTCGAGGGAGATGGCGACCGTCACCCGCTCGCCCGGGGCGTGCTTGGCGGCGTTCGTCAGACACTCCTGCACCACCCGGTAGACGGCGGCCTGCCGCAGCGGCGAGAGACCGTACGCCGCGTCCGCGACCTCCACCACCACCGGGCTGCCCATCGCCATGCCCTCCGCCGCGAGCGCCGCCAGCCCGTCGAGACCCGGGGTCGCGGTCCGCTCGTCGGCCCGGTGCACGATGGTGTCGTTGAGCATCTGGTGCGCCCGCCGGGCGGTCTCCGCCAGCTCGTCGAAGTCCTTCTCGTACGAGCCGCCGCGGGCCCGGACCGCCAGCACCTCGGCCCGGACGGTGAGCACCGTCAGCTCCCGGCCCACCAGATCGTGGACATCGCGGGCGACGGAGATCCGTTCGTCCTGGACGGCCTTGAGTACGGCGGTACGGGCGCGCTGCGCCGCCAGCTCCCGGACCAGGTCGTGCCGGTACGCCGCGATCCCGACGCCCGCGGCGAGCACCCCGATCGGCACCACCAGCGACAGGAAGGAGCTGAGGCTGTCGGCGCTCCGTTCGGGCCAGCCGGGCAGATTGAAGAGGGCGTACGCGACCGCCACATAGCCGACGGTCGCCAGCACCCCGGCGGCCCGGCCCCGGAACCGGCCCAGGGAGTAGAGCGCGAACTGGATCAGGGTCAGCTCGTGCAGCCAGCCGAGGAGTACCAGCGCGACGGCGTACGGCACCCAGGGCGCCCGGCGCCGCAGTACCAGGGTCGCCGCGCCCGCGCCCAGGACGAGGGTGGCGGTCAGCCCGGTGAGGGAGTTGTCGTCCCCGGCGAGCCCCGGTACGTCGAGGACCATCAGGGAGAAACAGCTCAGGGCGGCGATCACATCGAGGGCGGGCGGTGAGGCGGCCCACCGCCGGGTACGCCGACGCACCGCCGTGACGAGGCGGAGTACGGCGTACCGGGCGGGCGACATCCCTCCATGATGCGGGCTGCCCTCCCGGCGGGTCCGCCCCGGGGCTCCCGGGGACCACACCTGCCCAGGGGCCTGTACCGGGAGCGCCTAGGGACCGCGTCTTTCCATGGCCCTGGACCGGGAGCGCCCAGGGGCGCGGGGAACTGCGCGACCGGCCACGCACGACGTGAAGACCGGAACCGGGCTTCTTCGGCAGACGGGATCGGTGTTCCGCCGTAGGCGGAGCTGTCCCATGCCGTCTGCCCGCCGCCGACGGCTGATCGCGCAGTTCCGCCCCTATGCCTTCGGCAATGGGGGACCCCCAGCGCGCCTGGGGACTCCGGGACAAGCCCTCCGTGGAAGAGACGGGCTGCACGGGGCCCATCAGGGACGCCGGGGCCAGCCCCGCGTTCAAAAAAGAGTCCGGGCCGCCCCGGAAATGGGGCGGCCCGGAAGGGCGTGCGCGTCAGGCGGTGGGGAGCGCGGAGAGCTGGCCGGTGATGCGGGTGATGTCCGACTCCGCGTTCGACAGGCGGCCCCGGATCTTCTCCACCACCTGATCCGGCGCCTTCGCCAGGAACGCCTCGTTGCCGAGCTTCGCCTCCGCCTGCGCCTTCTCCTTCTCCGCCGCCGCGAGGTCCTTCGTCAGGCGCTTGCGCTCGGCGGCGACGTCGATGGTGCCGGAGAGGTCGAGGGCGACGGTCGCCCCGGCGACCGGCAGGGTCGCGGTGGCGTGGAAGGCGTCGCCCTCCGGCTGGAGCCGGAGGAGCTGACGGATCGCGGCCTCGTGCGGCGCGAGGGCCGTACCGGCCAGGTCGAGCCGGGCGGGCACCTTCTGGCCGGGCTGGAGGCCCTGGTCGGAGCGGAACCGGCGGACCTCGGTGACCAGCCGCTGGACCAGCTCCATCTCCCGCTCCGCGGCCTCGTCGCGGAAGCCGCTGTCGGCGGGCCAGTCGGCGACGACGACGGACTCGCGTCCGGTGAGGGTGGTCCACAGCGCCTCGGTGACGAACGGCGTCACCGGGTGCAGCAGCCGCAGGGTGACGTCGAGCACCTCGCCGAGGACGCGCGCGGAGACCTTCGCCTGCTCGCCGCCCGCGAAGTAGGTGGTCTTGGAGAGTTCGACGTACCAGTCGAAGACCTCGTCCCAGGCGAAGTGGTAGAGCGCGTCGGACAACTTGGCGAACTGGTAGTCGTCGTAGTACGCGTCGACCTCGGCCACGGTCTTGTTGAGCCGGGCGAGGATCCACCGGTCGGCCGTGGAGAGCCGGTCCGCCGGGGGCAGCTCGCCCTCGACGGTCGCGCCGTTCATCAGCGCGAAGCGGGTGGCGTTCCAGACCTTGTTGGCGAAGTTGCGGGACGCCTGCACCCAGTGCTCGCCGATCGGGACGTCGGTGCCCGGGTTGGCGCCGCGGGCCAGGGTGAAGCGGACCGCGTCGGAGCCGTAGGAGTCCATCCAGTCGAGCGGGTTGACGGTGTTCCCGGCCGACTTGGACATCTTCTTGCCGAACTCGTCGCGGACCATGCCGTGGAAGGCGACGGTACGGAACGGCGGCTCGCCGTCCATCGCGTAGAGCCCGAACATCATCATCCGGGCGACCCAGAAGAACATCAGGTCGTAGCCGGTGACGAGGACGTCGGTGGAGTAGAACTTCTCCAGGTCGGGGGTCTGCTCGGGCCAGCCCAGGGTGGAGAAGGGCCAGAGGCCGGAGGAGAACCAGGTGTCGAGGACGTCGGGGTCCTGCTCCCAGCCCTCGCCGGACGGCGGCTGCTCATCGGGTCCGACGGCGACCATCTCGCCGTTCGGGCCGTGCCAGACGGGGATCCGGTGGCCCCACCAGAGCTGGCGCGAGATGCACCAGTCGTGCATGTTGTCGACCCAGTCGTAGTAGCGCTGGGTCATGTCGGCGGGGTGGATGGCGACCTTGCCGTCGCGGACGGCGTCACCGGCGGCCTTCGCCAGCGGCTCGACCTTGACCCACCACTGGAGCGACACCCTGGGCTCCAGGGTCGTCCGGCAGCGGGAGCAGTGGCCCACGGAGTGGGTGTACGGCCGCTTCTCGGCGACGATCCGGCCGTCGGCGCGGAGCGCGGCGACGATCGCCGAGCGGGCCTCGAACCGGTCCAGGCCCTGGAAGGGGCCGTGGACGGTGATGACGCCCCGCTCGTCGAGGACCTCGATGGACTCCAGGCCGTGGCGCTGGCCGATGGCGAAGTCGTTGGGGTCGTGGGCGGGGGTGACCTTGACGGCGCCGGTGCCGAACTCGGGGTCGACATGGGTGTCGGCGACGACGGGGATGGTGCGGTCGGTGAGCGGCAGGGTGATCCGCTTGCCGATGAGGTGGGCGTACCGCTCGTCGTCGGGGTGGACGGCGACCGCGGTGTCACCGAGCATCGTCTCGGCGCGGGTGGTCGCGACCACGACGGTGTCGTCGCCGTCGCCGTACTTCAGCGACACCAGCTCGCCGTCGTCGTCCTGGTAGTCGACCTCGATGTCGGAGATGGCGGTCAGACAGCGCGGGCACCAGTTGATGATGCGCTCGGCGCGGTAGATCAGCCCCTCGTCGTACATCTTCTTGAAAACGGTCTGGACGGCCCGGGAGAGGCCCTCGTCCATGGTGAAGCGGTCACGGCTCCAGGCGACGCCCTCGCCGAGGCGGCGCATCTGTCCCTGGATCTGGCCGCCGGACTCGGCCTTCCACTGCCAGACCCGGTCGACGAACGCCTCCCGGCCGAGGTCGTGCCGGGACTTGCCCTCCTTGGCCAGCTCCCGCTCGACGACGTTCTGGGTGGCGATCCCGGCGTGGTCCATGCCGGGCTGCCACAGGGTCTCGTACCCCTGCATCCGCTTCCGGCGGGTCAGGGCGTCGATCAGGGTGTGCTCGAAGGCGTGGCCCATGTGGAGGGAGCCGGTGACGTTCGGCGGGGGGATGACGACGGTGTACGCGGGCTTGTCGCTCTTGGCGTCGGCCTCGAAGTAACCGCGTCCTACCCAGCGCTCGTACAGCGTCCCCTCTACCTCGGCCGGCGCGTACTGGGTCGGCAGTTCGGGGGTGGTGGCTGGCGGCTGCTGAGTGTTCTCGGTCACGGAGCCAGTCTAGGGGGTGTCACGGGCCCGTACGGAAACGGGAAGGTTCGGTAACGGTGTGACCCCGGTCGCCCCACCGCCGGGGGGCGTGGGTGAGGATGTGAGGTCCAGATAAGCGTTCACACATGGGGGACTCACCAGGATGAGCCAGAACCAGCCGGGCCCTTACGACGGTCAGCCGCAGCAGCCGGGACCGTACGGTCAGCCGGGGCCGTACGGGGGTCAGCCGCCGCAGCAGCCCCCGGCGCAGCCGGGCTACGGCTACCCCCAGCAGCCCGGTGGGCAGCCGGGGCCGTACACCCCGCCGCAGGGCGGCGGCTACGGCTTCCCGCAGCAGCCCGCGGGCCAGCCGAACCCGTACGGCGGGCAGCAGCAGCCGGGCCAGCCGGGTGCGCCGGGCGCCCAGCAGCCGGGCCAGTGGGGCGCGCCGCAGCAGCCGGGGCCGTACGGGCAGCAGCCCGGCCACCCGGGTCAGCCGCCCGCGCCCGAGGCGCCGCGGAAGAAGAAGACCGGCCTGGTGATAGCCGCGGTCGTGGTGGCGCTCGCGGTGATCGGCGGCGGTGGCTATCTGCTGCTCGGCGGGGACGACGAGGGCTCCGGCGGGGTGGCGGACAGCACCCGCGGCTACAAGATCACCCCGCCCGCTTCGGTCGAGGAGTACCAGAAGCAGAGCGGCGCCGGCGAGGACGACAAGATGTCCGCGAGCGACCGCAAGGACGCCGAGTCGATGGGCATCAAGGACCCCCAGCAGGTGGCCGCGAGCTACAAGGCGGGGGCCGACCCGACCAGCGGCAAGATGCTGGTGATGACCGGCTTCTGGGGCAAGGTCGACAAGCCGGAGACGGCCATCGACAACTTCTTCAAGCTGGTCGAGAAGGACTCGGGCAAGGACGGCGAGGCCGAACTAGTCGGCAGCTCGCAGGCGGTGAAGCCGAGCGGCTTCAACGGCGCTGTGATGAAGTGCCAGAAGATCAAGGACAAGTCGGGCAAGCAGCCGTTCGAGATCCCGCTGTGCGTCTGGGGCGACCACAGCAGTGTCGTCGTGGTGATGCACATGGAGATGTCGATGCTCGCGGGTACCGGGGACACCCCGACCAAGGCGATGGAGACGGGGAAGCTGTCCGAGCTGGCGGCCAAGCTCTACAACACCTCGCGCACCAAGATCTGACCCCGGTCGGTCCGGCACCGGAAAGACCCCCGCCCCGTACGGTTCGCGTACGGGGCGGGGGTCTTCGTCGTTCCGGGGGCGGGGCGGCGGCGCGGCCCGGTGGCGGTGTCGCGCCGATCGGCCCCGGGCTACGCCGACTTCTCGTGCCGGCCGTCGCCCTGGACGATCCTGGGCACCAGGGTCGGGTTCACATTGTCGCGGACGACATCGGCGGTGATCACGACCCGGGCGACGTCCTTGCGGGACGGCACCTCGTACATCACCGACTGGAGGACCTCCTCCATGATGGCGCGCAGTCCACGGGCGCCGGTGCCGCGCAGGATGGCCTGGTCGGCGATGGCCTCCAGGGCCGGGCGGTCGAAGTCCAGCTCGACCCCGTCGAGTTCGAAGAGCCGCTGGTACTGCTTGACGAGCGCGTTCCGCGGCTCGACCAGGATCTTCAGCAGGGCCTCGCGGTCGAGGTTGTGGACCGAGGTGATGACCGGGAGGCGGCCGATGAACTCGGGGATCATCCCGAACTTCACCAGGTCCTCCGGCATGACCTCCTGGAACTGGTCGCTGGCCTCGATCTCCCGCTTGGAGCGGATGGTGGCCCCGAAGCCGATGCCCTTGGCGCCCGCCCGGGACTCGATGATCTTCTCCAGACCGGCGAAGGCGCCGCCCACGATGAAGAGCACATTCGTGGTGTCGATCTGGATGAACTCCTGGTGCGGGTGCTTCCGGCCGCCCTGCGGCGGTACGGAGGCGGTGGTGCCCTCCAGGATCTTCAACAGGGCCTGCTGGACGCCTTCGCCGCTGACGTCCCGGGTGATCGACGGGTTTTCGCTCTTACGGGCGACCTTGTCGATCTCGTCGATGTAGATGATCCCGGTCTCGGCCTTCTTCACGTCGTAGTCGGCCGCCTGAATGAGCTTCAGCAGGATGTTCTCGACGTCCTCGCCGACATAACCCGCCTCGGTGAGCGCGGTGGCGTCCGCGATCGCGAACGGCACGTTCAGCATCCGGGCCAGGGTCTGGGCGAGCAGGGTCTTGCCGGAGCCGGTGGGGCCGAGCAGCAGGATGTTGGACTTGGCCAGCTCGATGGCGTCGTCCCGGCCGTTCGGGCCGCCGGTCTCCCCGGCCTGGACCCGCTTGTAGTGGTTGTAGACCGCGACGGAGAGGGCCTTCTTCGCGGGCTCCTGCCCGACGACATAGCCTTCGAGGAACTCGTAGATCTCGCGCGGCTTGGGCAGTTCCTCCCAGCGCACCTCGGAGGTCTCGGCGAGCTCCTCCTCGATGATCTCGTTGCAGAGTTCGATGCACTCGTCGCAGATGTACACACCGGGGCCTGCGATGAGCTTCTTCACCTGCTTCTGGCTCTTTCCGCAGAACGAGCACTTGAGCAGATCGCCGCCGTCACCGATGCGTGCCACGAGGTGCTTCCCCTTCGCCTGGGAGCGGCCTGGTGCAGCCGCTCCTCGTGCCTCATATTCGACGGTACCGTGCCCGGGCCCCCGTTCGGGCCCCTCTTGGCGCGGTTCACATTCTCATGGACCGCGCCAAGACCGAGGGCACCGGGTCACGCGGCGGTGGCCGCCGTGCTCTTGCGGGTCGAGACGATCTGGTCGATCAGACCGTACGCCAGCGCGTCATCGGCGGTGAGGATCTTGTCGCGCTCGATGTCGTCGCGGACCTTCTCCAGCGGAGTGGTGGAGTGCTTCGCCAGCATCTCCTCCAGCTGGCTGCGCATCCGCAGGATCTCGTTGGCGGCGATCTCCAGGTCGGAGAGCTGCTCACGGCCGGTCTGCGAGGACGGCTGGTGGATCAGGACCCGGGCGTGCGGCAGGGCCATCCGCTTGCCGGGCGTACCGGCGGCGAGCAGTACGGCGGCGGCGGACGCGGCCTGGCCCATGCAGACGGTCTGGATGTCCGGCTTCACGAACTGCATCGTGTCGTAGATCGCGGTCAGCGCCGTGAAGGAGCCGCCGGGGCTGTTGATGTAGATCGAGATGTCGCGGTCCGGGTCCATCGACTCCAGGCACAGCAGCTGGGCCATGACGTCGTTGGCGGAGGCGTCGTCGATCTGCACCCCGAGGAAGATCACGCGCTCCTCGAAGAGCTTCGCGTACGGGTCGTACTCGCGGACGCCCTGGGAGGTGCGCTCGACGAAGCGGGGGACGACATAGCGGCTGTCCGGCTGCGGGCCGGTGTAGAGGCCGCTCGCGGAGAAGGTGCTCATGGGGGTGTTCTCGGCCTTCCGGTTCGAGGGGCCCGGGGGCGCTTTCACTGGGCGCCGCCACGGGCTCGGTGGCTGGGCGATGGGGCGGGCGCTCAGGCGCCGGTGCCGCCGCCGCCCGGGACGTTCGACGCGGACGACATGATGTCGTCGATGAGGCCGTACTCCTTGGCCTCCTCCGCGGTGAACCAGCGGTCGCGGTCGCCGTCGCGCAGGATCGCCTCGACGGTCTGGCCGGAGTGCCGGGCGGTGATCTCCGCCATCCGCTGCTTGGTCCGGAGCAGGTACTGGGCCTGGATCTTGATGTCGGAGGCGGTGCCGCCGAGGCCCGCCGAGCCCTGGTGCATCAGGATGTCGGTGTTCGGCAGCGCGAAGCGCTTGCCGGGGGTGCCGCCGGTCAGCAGGAACTGGCCCATCGAGGCCGCCATGCCCATACCGATGGTGACGACGTCGTTCGGAATGAACTGCATCGTGTCGTAGACCGCCATACCGGCCGTCACGGAGCCACCGGGGCTGTTGATGTAGAGGTAGATGTCCTTCTCCGGGTCGGCGGCCAGGAGCAGCATCTGTGCGGTGATCTTGTTCGCGATGTCGTCGTCGACCTGCTGGCCGAGGTAGATGATCCGCTCGCCGAGCAGCCGGTTGTAGACATGGTCGCCAAGGCCACCGAGGGACGGCTCACCGGCGGCTTGGGGCATCGGGTTCGTCACGTGTCCACCTGCTCGTCTCTGACGGCTGCCCGCCGTCTCAGCGTCTTTTCAGCCGGGGCCGGGTACTCCCCCGCCCTCGTATTCATGGACCCTAACGCGCAGGTCGGACAACGCCATCCCGGTTCCCGAACTGTTCGCTCGGAGCGCAAGGTCGCCGGGGCGGGAATGGGCCGGTCCCGGGCCGGGGACGGCGCAGGGCCCGGACGCGGCTGCGTCCGGGCCCTGCCGCGCGGACCTCGGCCGTCCCTCCCGGCGGGAGGGGCGGCCGGGGCGGCGCGCACGCTCTTACTTGTCGGCCTTCTCGGCGTCGGCGGCCTCGTCGGCGGACTCCACGGCCTCGACCGTGTCGGCGGCGGCCTCGGCCTCCTCCTCCTCGTCCAGGTCGACGACCTCACCGTTGGTGTCGACGACCTTGGCGGCCTCGACGACCACGGCCAGCGCCTTGCCCCGGGCGACCTCGCCGACGAGCATCGGCACCTGGCCGCCCTCGACGACGGCCTGGGCGAACTGGTCGGGGCTCATGCCGGAAGAGGCGGCACGGCGCATCAGGTGCTCGGTCAGCTCGTCCTGGCTGACGTTGAGCTTCTCCTTGCTGACCAGCGCGTCGAGGACGAACTGGGTCTTGATGCCCTTGATCGCCTGGTCGCGGGTCTCGGTCTCGAACTCCTCGGCGGTCTTGCCCTGGATCTCCAGGTACTTCGCCAGGTCGAGGCCCATCTGGCCGAGCTGGTGGTGCTCCAGGTTGTGCTTGCGGGTGTTGGTCTCGTCCTCGAGCAGCTTCTCGGGGATCGGCACCTCGACCAGCTTCAGCAGCTCGTCCAGCACCCGCTCCTGGGCCTGGGTGGCCTGGTCGTACGCCTTCATGTTGCGCAGCCGCTTGACGCTGTCGGCGCGCAGTTCCTCCAGCGTGTCGAACTCGCTCGCCAGCTGGGCGAAGTCGTCGTCGAGGGCCGGCAGCTCACGGGCGGCGACCTGGGTGACCTTGACGGTGACCTCGGCGTCCTTGCCCGTGGCGGAGCCGCCCTTGAGCTGGGAGGTGAAGGTGGCCTCGCCACCGGCCTCCAGGCCCTTGACCGCGTCGTCGATGCCGTCGAGCAGCTCGCCGGAGCCGATGGTGTAGGAGACGCCGTCGGCCACGCCGTCGGCGAGCACCTCGCCGTCGACCTTGGCGGTCAGGTCGACGGTGACGACGTCGCCGTCGGCGGCGGCGCGCTCGACCGGGGTGGTGGTGACGAAGCGCTCACGGAGCTGCTCGACCGACTTGTCGATGTCCTCGTCGGTGACCTCGACCGCGTCGACCTCGACCTCGATGCCGGAGTAGTCCGGGATCTCGATCTCGGGGCGGATGTCGACCTCGGCGGTGAAGTTCAGCGTGTCGCCGTCCTTCAGCTCCGTGATGTCGACCTCGGGCTGGCCGAGCACGTTCAGCTCGGCCTCGCGGACCGCCTCGGAGTAGAACTTCGGAAGGGCGTCGTTGACCGCCTCCTCCAGGACCGCACCACGGCCGAACCGCTGGTCGATCACCCGGGCCGGGATCTTGCCCTTACGGAAGCCCTTGACCGTGACCTGCTGGTTGATCTTCTTGTACGCCGCGTCGAGGCTGTCCTTGAGCTCCTCGAAGGGCACCTCGACAGTGAGCCGAACCCGGGTCGGGTTCAGGGTCTCCACGGCGCTCTTCACGGTTCGGTCTCCTTGATGGCTGAATACTGGGGTCATGCGGCGTCCCCGCACCTCGGTACGGATCGGCCCTCCGGCCCGGGGCTGATCGCCGCAGCCGGTTCGGCCCTCGCCCGTGTTCGGACACGCGGGCACGCAGTTTGCATAGTAGCTGTATGCAGGATGCGCCCCACAACGCGATCTTGCGGGGCGCCGGAGACGGTGGTCGGGGTGGCCGGATTCGAACCGACGACCTTCCGCTCCCAAAGCGGACGCGCTACCAAGCTGCGCCACACCCCGTCGGTGCGACACGTAGGGTACATGTTCGCAGGCAGGGTGGCCGCTGGTTATCGCGTGCACGGGGAGGGCGCACGGGCGCACGGGGGTGATCGAACACTCCTCGGCGGCCCGGACCCGGCGTCCGGCGGACGCCCGGCGGGGATACGGGTGTGCGGGGGGCGCCCGGGACCCGCTACGATGCTCCTCGTGCCGCAGACCTGCGGCACAGGCACCGTTCGACGGTGCTCGCGGGCGTAGCTCAATGGTAGAGCCCCAGTCTTCCAAACTGGCTACGCGGGTTCGATTCCCGTCGCCCGCTCCACCACGGAGGCCCGGGGGGGGGGGGGGGGGCCCGCCCCCCGCCCACGCGCGGGGTGGGGGGGGGGGGTGGGGGGGTGGGGGGGGGGGGAGGATGTAGACCAAAAACACAAAAAAAAAAAAACAAAA